>SIAL01000156.1 GCA_009691815.1 Gemmataceae bacterium
CCAAACGCGGCCTCATAACCTAATCCGAAGCGCATTTGCCCCGACAACTTGGTTCCACCGTTTTATTGGGCGGCAACGGTATCGCGCCCAAGCGACGCCATTTCAAATCCAACACTTTTTTAAAAAGATCCCTACCTGCGTCGGGCGGCATTCCAGGCCGGTTTCCTCCTTGATCCGTGCGCAGGCCTCGGCTAGGGTGTGCGGCGGGTTCTTACCAAACGATTCTTCCAAGGTTTCCCGATGCTGCATCATTTCGCTGACCGGCTTGCACCAATGGAATTGTCGCAAGGCGACCACGCCCCCTTCCCGGTAAATGGTCACATAGCGCTGCGCCGTGGCCCGCGATACACCGGCCAACTTGGCTGCTTGATGTTGCGTTACTTTTTGGCTGATCAACCACAGAACTTCCAGCCTTTGTTGAACTCGTGGATCGGGATGCTCATAACGCTGCTGAGCAAGAACCTTTAAATCCTCATGGGAAAACAACAACCGAGGCCGCTTAGCCATTCTGGGCACCTTTCCAAAAAAGGCGTAACAATCTCTCAAGGTAAATTAGGGCCTATTCCAGCTGCAAGCTAGCTGGAATAAAGGTCTCATTTCGGCCCATGCAAGGTATAAGTGATGAAGAAGAAATAGCGATTGTCTTTTCCCCTGGCGGAAAATATACCAAGGCGGACATCAAGGCCAATGGAAAGGTTCTTCCCTCGGTAAAATACAAAGGCGTATTGGTTTCCAATGAAGTAAAGTCCAAACCTGGGGACACAACCTGTGTTCATAGTGGCCAAAAGTTCCATGTCTCGGTGGTTTCTTGGATTATTGCCGGAAAGAAGTATGAATTTTGTTGCCCTGAGTGCATTGATGAAGTAATTCTGATCGCAAAAAATACCCCTGAAAAACTAAAGCCGCCCGAGTTTTACAAGCACAAGTAACCCATTCCACACTCCATTCGAAGTGGATTGGGATGGAAAGAACTGGTTCCTGCGGATTTGGGTATTTTTCCCCGTTTGTTTTGTAAGCACCAACTGGCGTACACCCTTTTTGGTGTCATTTCGAATGAGGGGAGAAATCTCGGATACCTTACATGTGTTCGAAATGACACGGGGTTGGGTGTAAGGGCGAAGACAAATCAAGATCGCTTTCTCGAGACCGGTCCGATTCAAAAAAGGCTCGAAATCTCATGAATAAGCCCGAATGTTTCTCATCAAATTTCCACTATTTTATTGCTTATCGACCTTGACAATGGAAAAGCGGAGGTAGATAATTAGGGTGTGGTGGGGTCAGAATTAAGTTAGGGTTCCTTTTGTTTTTTGTGTTGTGTTCTTAGAGAGGATGGCTTCTTATGTGTGCGTCTTTTGCAGCTCTTTTAATTGCCTACCTCGTCCTTGGCCAAGCGTCTGTTGGAACCATTTCCAATAATTCCACATTTTTCTCAGGCGTGCCCTACCAATTGGTACAACCCTAGGGAACATATCATATTCCCATTGCTCCAATGGATAGGGAGATTCGTATTGCAAATGGCAATTTCGGCCTTAATGGGGTTTTTGTCCTAAATCCCATTTTTCCCGTTGGCAATGCACCGAGAACTTCTCCTACCGCAGGTTTTTACAGCTGGGTATTTCTTAGTTTTATTAAACCTGCCGCACTACCATCAGTAGTTGTGCAAGCAGAATTGCATACCAGAGCATTGCCTGGCCCTCCTTTTATGTTATATTTTACGGATCGAGCCTACAAAACATTGCCTTGATTATCATTGTTTTGCTTTGTTGGAGGTTTACAATGAAATCCATCAGACGGGGTTTTACTCTCATTGAGGTACTCATCGTAATCGCCATTGTTGCGGTATTGTTTGGCCTGTTAATGGGGGCGATTCAAAAAATTCGCTTCGTGGCCAGCGGCCTAGAGGACAAAAATAAGTTAAAACAGATTATGCTTGCAACCCTGCAATATGCCAATCAGCAAAATGGCAAGATTGCGGCGGCCAGTGGCGATACTTTTATGAGAGATGAGCGTGACAATCCGCATTATGCCCTGTTGCCCTACCTTTCTTCCGGGCAACCTCCCTATTTTAAAAATACAGATTCTGGTTTGAGATGGGATCCGGTTCCCGTGTTTACTTCGAACAATGATTTGAGTTTACGACCGCCCGTCTACCCTGTGGGTGGTTTTATTGGGCCAGTCTCCTTCGCCTATTCGGCCCCGGCTTTTTCCAATCGAGCCAAAATTCCCGATAGCTTTCCCGATGGCACTTCTCAAACAATAAGTTTCGCGGAACATTTTTGCCAGACTTGGGATAGGTATAATACCCTTAGAATTGACACCTGCCTTACAGCCCCGCACC
The DNA here is from genome assembly GCA_009691815.1 of Gemmataceae bacterium. Taxonomy (GTDB): domain Bacteria; phylum Planctomycetota; class Planctomycetia; order Gemmatales; family Gemmataceae; genus SYLG01. The sequence continues at coordinate 2,339 of SIAL01000156.1, forward strand.
TAGAACGCAATTTAACATCCTTAAGGAATGGTAGTTTTGCCGACCCGGGATTTGAGGATTGGGGGACGGAAATCCCCGGTTCACCGGCGTTTCAAAACAGAGGCCAACCCATTCAATACAAATCCACTATTCTCCAATCCGATGGGAGGAGACTTCAGGCCCTGCAAAGTACGGGATTAAAAGTAGGCATGATGGATGGTTCCGTTCGGGTTCTTGGTCCGGCCATATCTCCTGACTCGTTCTGGGCTCTGGTGACACCCAGGGGTGGTGAAATTATTAACGACTAGTTTTACCTTTTCACAAACATAAGGCAACCCCGCGGAAATCCCAATTCGTAACGGGATGGAGTTTTGCACTCAAGTCAATCGAACCACCGCGGCCGTGTCCGCCGAGCGATAGATTGCCTCAATCAGTTCGACGGAACGGCGACCTTGGGCACCGTCCACGAACGGTTTTCGCCCATTCCGAATGGCATCAATGAAGTCGGCAAGCTGTCTGGTGTGGCCTACATGGCTGATGGCGGCCGGATTGGATGAGCCGCCCGAGGCCCCGGTTTTATAGGCGAAACGGCCGCGAATGGAGGCATCCTTGGGCAATTCCTCTTGGAATTGCCACAAGGTCAAATCGTCCTGTTCGATAATAACTGAGCCTTTACTCCCGTGGACCGAAATGGTTTTGGCAAGGCCAGGCCACACGCTTGTCGTTGCCTGAATGACACCCAATGCCCCGTTTTTGAATTGAATGGCGGCAACAGCCGTGTCCTCCACCTCGATCCGTTCATGTGCCAGATTGGCCTTAAAGGAGGCCACCAAAGCAACCGGACCCATCATCCACAAAAGGAGATCGACATTGTGGATGGCCTGATTCATCAGCGCCCCACCACCATCTAGTGCCTGAGTCCCTTTCCAACCACCTTCGTCATAGTATTGCTGGTTTCGCCACCATTTTATCGTGGTTTCGCCTAGGGTAAGTCGGCCAAAACGCCCGGCATCGATGGCGGATTTGAGCTCTAGATTGGCTTCGCTAAACCGGGAAGGGAAGATGGTACAGAGTAAGACTCCGGCCTGTTCGCAAGCGTCAATGATGGCATTGCAGCGGGCGCCGGTGATCTCCAGAGGTTTTTCCACAACCACATGTTTTCCCGCATAAGCAGCCTCGATGGCCGCGTCCATGTGGACCCCTGAAGGCGTGGTAACGATCAGGGCATCCACCCCTTGGGCGGCCAATCCCTCGGTCAGGGAATGGGAGCAAAAGACATCTGTCAGACCTATTTCGATGGCGAGTTTTTGGGCGGATTCTTTTGTTCGGCCAATGAGCGCTACGACCTTGGCCCCTGGGATATCCGCAATGGCCTTACAGTGAAAACGGGCAATCATTCCGCAACCGACGATGGCAAATCCGAAATTCATGGCAGGATTTCTCCACTATCCGAAAGGGGAGGATCAGGATTTTGGCTGAGGTGTTGCCAGGCGAATTAGGTAGTTTGCCCCACTTAAGACCGTTGCCAAAACCATGGCCCAAATGAGGGCGTCGCGTAGGAAAGCGATTTCCTGGGGAACGATCCCGGTACCCGACCGGACTTGGGCTTCAAGGGCGACGAAGATGGCAATCAGGGCGGAGCATTGAAGCGTCATCTTGATTTTGCCAAGAAGGTCCGCACCAAAAGCGGCTCCCATGCTTTCCAGTTGATCGCGAAGGCCAGAGATGATGAGTTCCCGGGCAATGACCACGGTGACCATCCAGGGCAGTAGCCAACCTTCTTTGGTACCCAGAGGCAAAAGGAAAACAAACGCACCGCAGATGAGGACCTTGTCCACAAGGGGATCGAGAACGCGACCCAGCGAACTGACAAGTCCTTGGCGCCTTGCGACATAGCCGTCCAACCAATCGGTAATGGCTGCCACCGCAAAAACGACAAGAGATACAATCCACATTTCCCAAGCCATAAGTCCAAAAAGGACAACAGCCAATACCAACCGTGACAGGGTCAGGAGGTTGGCTAGGTTGAGCCAATGGGGTACGGCGGCGAGGTTGGCCACAGGGCTTTGGGGTAAGGGGGAACTCATCGGCCCCTCACTTTCATAACCGAGGGTGCAACCATATGCCTTGCCAACAGGTCATAGCCATCTGAGCCATTGATGCGGGCTCGGACGAAATCACCGGGAAAGAGTCCTTTGGCTTTGAGCCGTACCACAGGGTCGATTGTTGGGGCATCGGCATGGCTGCGGGCCGTGAACCAACCCGGGGCCTCGGGATCCGGACCATCCACGATCAAATCGACTTCTTTGCCATACTGGGCTTTGGCCCAGTCAAAGGCAATTTGCTGTTGTATCGCCATGATATGATCGGCGCGTTGTTTTTTGACATCTTCGGGCAAGAGGCCGTCGAGCTTGAAGGAGGGTGTAGTCTCTTCCAGGGAGTAGGGGAAAACGCCAAGCCGTTCAAATTTTGCTCGTTTGATAAACTCGACAAGCTCTTGAAACTCATCCTCCGTTTCTCCCGGGAAACCCACCAAAAAGGTCGAACGGAGCACCAACCCGGGAATGGCCTCGCGAAGGCGACCAACAAGGTCTTCGATGGCCTGTTTGTTTACCTTTCTTAGCATTCGTTTGAGAACCCTATCGGAAATGTGTTGCAGGGGCATATCCAAATATGGAAGCAGTTTTCCCTTGGTGACGCCCGTGGAAAAGACATTTAGCAGGCTGTCTGTGATGTATGCCGGATAAGCATAATGGAGTCGAATCCAGCGGATGCCATCGACGGACTGCAACTCCTCAAGGAGTTTGTCCAGGCGCGGTTCTCCATAGATGTCGATCCCGTAATAGGTGCTGTCCTGGGCCACAAGGAGCAACTCCTTGACACCATCCGCCGCGAGTTCCTTGGCCTCGGCTATTATTTCCTCGATCGGTTTGGAGACATGCTTGCCGCGCATGGAGGGAATGGCGCAAAAGGTGCAAAGCCGATCGCAGCCTTCGGAGATCTTTAGATAAGCATAGTGTTTAGGGGTTGCCCGAAATCGGCCCATGTCGGATTGGGCCTTAACCGGGGCGGGACGAAACAAGGTTCGTTGTTCTTTGGTTAAAACGGCCTGCTTGAGTTTGCGAGTGAGGTGGGCTTGGTCGACAACCTGGGCGATCTCCTCCCGCCCGTGGACCCCCACGATGTGGTCGATCCCCGGAACCTGGGTGAGGAGGTCCTCTCGATTGCGCTCGGCAAGGCAACCCCCAACGATGACAGCGCCGATCTCTCCCGCTTTTTTCCGGGCGAGCTGTTCCCGGATAACGCCCAAGGATTCTTGGCGGGCGGGCTCAATGAATCCACAGGTGTTTATCAACACAACCTCGGCATTGGTGGCATCCGAGGTGATGGTCCAACCGTCTCTGACCAAGTCGCCAAGCATCTTCTCGGAATCGACAAGGTTTTTGGGACACCCGAGGCTAATCAAGGCGCAAGTTTTTGTTGCCATATTACCGGTATTCCGGGATCTCCCAATGTTTCTGGAGGGGTGTTACCCCTCCGATAAGAACCAACCCTTATTTTAACCCACAAATTCGCCAAGCGATGGGGTTTTGGACTCGGACAGGTTGATATCGAACATTTCTTTGTCCACAAACTGGCCCAAGGTACGGTCGAACACCCGCCGAAGTCCGTGTAAAAGGGGGCCGTTAAGGGTGTATTCCACATAGGACCAGCGGCCGGACTGGGTGGCCGACCCCGCACACACCACCGGGAACGGAACCGAGCCTTCTTCGGGGCGATGGTGGAAACGATCGTGACGGTGACCATGGAGCCAAAGCCTAATGTTGCCGTTGGCGGCCACTTCAAGCATCCGGTCGAGGTCACGGAGGGCGCGAATGCGGGGCTCCCTGCGGCGATTGGCACGCAGCACCGGATAATGAGTAACTAAAATCCTAAGGCCTGGACCCAATTGTGCCAAAAGTTGCTTGAGTCGTTCCAGCTGATCAGGCCCGACTTCGCCCGAGGCGTCCCATGGCCATCGGTTGGATGTGCAGGAATTGACCCCAATCAACCACAAATGGCCAACTTTTTGGGCAAAGGGATAGATCTGGTTGTCGAGGCGTTTGCCCACTTGCCAGGGACCGAAAAAACGCTCAAACGCGCCACTTGAAATCGACTTATTCGTGAAATAGTCGTGGTTGCCGGGGACGGCAAGGCCCCCAAGGCCCGTTTCCCCCACCCTAAGGAGGCGGGCTGCCCCTTGAACCTCGGCCTCAAATCCAAGGGCGGTGGCGTCCCCCGAAAAGACCAAATGATTCAGGTTTCGTTGTGGCAATTCCGCGGCCAGCGCTTCAAGCACTTTGGTAGCATGACGAAATCGATAACCCCGACCGAAAAGGCGCAGGTTGATCCAAGCGGGAAACCTTTTGGAAAAGACATCCGACGCGCGCCAACCAGGTTTTTTTTGGGTTATATGGAGGTCGCTGAAATGGGCCAAGCGAACCGAAGTTTCCGGCTCTATAAGGGGATTTTCCTGCATGGGTTTTGAAACCGTGGCATTCATGACGACCTATTTTGACCCCGCAGTGGGGGCCGGGGCCGCTTCTGGTTGGGCGGTTCCCGTGCGTTTGTTGTAAAGCTCCATCGCCGCATCCCTATCCGGATCAAGGCGCAAATTCTCAATGCTTCGAAGGATTTCCACGGGCGGTTTGTAGCGACCGTTTTTCTGGTCAAATTCCAAAGAAGATTTGCCGGTCCCGCCTCCCGCAACGGTGGTTTCCTTGTTGTCAGGTCCCAAGGGAGGGCGGATCACACGGTAGCAAACTGCCATGATTCCCGAGAATTTCTGTGGTTTTTTCTGATTGATGGGCACAAGGTAGGTAAACCATACCGCTTGTCGCTTGTCGCCCAAAGTAACCGAAGAGGTGGCATAAAGCTCATCCGAGGCTATTGGCTTAATCGGTTCGGGAAACCAATCCTTGAAAGTGGGTTCGAGCTTTTTGTTACCTACAAAAGTGGACAGTTCCTTGATCTTGAAATCAATATTCTTGGTGATGCGAAACCGGACAAGGTCGGCAACCATTTTCGCCTTGGTGATGTCGGCGGATTCGCCGGATTTTTCCCGACGAAAAAGCACAAGCATGGCATCTGTTCGAGGATTCGAGGAAGCCTTGATTTTTGGGTCAAGGAGGAAAACATATCCGTACGGGGCATCCGCCGTGTTGGTGATGATTTCCATTCCACCCGAAAGGGCGTTGACGATTTCGGCTTCCTGACCTTTGCCCGGAAAGTTTTTGCCTTCTTTATTCGCTTTGCCGCCGGTGCCTGGTTTGTCCAAAATGCCTTTGGGGGCCCGCAAAAACAGGCTCAACTTGACCGTGGAGATATTGGCGTTTTCGCGAAACTCCACATGGCCTATGTTTAGGGCCGTATCCAAGACCTTTTCGTCCCGATCGAACAACTCGGTCATCAACTTGGCTTTGCGCGTGTTCGCGTCATATTCGCTGGAATAGCAGCCGATCAAAAGGGTTACCCC
>SIAL01000157.1 GCA_009691815.1 Gemmataceae bacterium
GGAATTGGCCTTACTTTCACGAAGGGATCGTCGACATGAATTATCTCGTGCCGCCGATCCGCAACTGGTTGCAAGAATTAAAAGTTTTGAAACCGCATTTGGTATGCAATTGGAGGCACCGGGTGCATTTGACTTGTCCCAAGAAACCCTTGCCACCAAAAGTGCCTACGGTTTTGGAACCGAACCGACGAATGCATTTGCGTGGCAATGCCTCCAGGCAAGGAGATTGGTTGAACGAGGTGTACGGTTTGTGGAAATTATCCACACCGGAAGCTCGGGCAACTGGGATAGCCATGGGGACATGAAGGACCATGAACGCTTGGCCAAACAGGTGGATAAACCGCTTGCGGCATTGTTGGATGATTTGGCCCAAAGGGGAATGTTGGAAGATACCTTGGTGGTTTGGACCACCGAATTTGGTCGAACCCCTTTCAACAATACCGCCGATGCACCCGGTCGAGAACACCACCCTTGGGCTTTTTCCTCCTGGTTGGCCGGTGCGGGAGTCAAGGCGGGTACCATTTATGGCGGAACAGATGAGCATGGCATTCGGTCGGTGGATCAACCGGTTCATGTTCATGATTTCCATGCGACCATCCTCCATCTTTTGGGAATGGACCATACCGGTTTGACCTACCGGCATTCAGGCCGAGATTACCGGTTAACGGATGTTGCCGGTGAAGTGGTGAAGGGTGTTTTGGGATAATATTGAGCGCTTAAATTCACGAAATTCCGTCCCAATGAGAGCCTTTTATAGGGTGGCCTATCCATTTCCCGAAGGAGCCCATGCAACGAAAATTCAGGTTGGCAAGCTTTGGCTTTGCAATTGACCTACATGAAGAAACATTTTCCAGGGTGTAACAACCACACCTTGGTCCTGTTTGCAGGAAACCTCAACCAATCCTAGTACCTGATCTGAAAAACTCTTTAGTAGATGTTTCCCGGTTGGGGATTGACCTCCTTTTTCCGTGGGATTCAAAAGGATAACTTTCCCGCCAAGAACTTCTTTACACCTGGATTGTTCCAAGGTGAGTTTTGGAATTTGATCCAATGACATTTCCAATGAAATCCATGAAGGATGTTCCAAATTAGGGAGATCTTCAAGGTTTAAAGCTTCTTTGATTGACCAAGGACCAATGCTTGTTCGAATCAAATCTTCCAAATAGGCACCACATCCAAGGGATTCTCCCAAATCCCGCGCAAGTGACCTGATGTAAGTTCCACTGGATACTTCCCAGCGGACCTTGGCACTCGAGGTATCATGGGATAACAGATTTACTTGGTGAACGGTAATGTTTTTGGATTTGGGTACTTTGGGTTTTCCGGACCGAGCCAACCGGTAAGCCCTCTGGCCTTCAATACGGACCGCCGAATAGATAGGGGGAACCTGTGAAATGACTCCCACCATTTCATTTAGCTTTTCCAGTAGCAATTCCCTTGTGGGAAATATGGCATCCCGGTAGGGTAAAATGGGGCCTTCACTATCGTCCGTTTGGCTGGTGGCACCAAACCGAATTGTGGCTTCGTAGACCTTGGGAAATTCCTGATAAAGTTCAATCATTCGAGTTGCCTTCCCCGTGACTATCAGGAGTAACCCTGAAGCAAGCGGGTCCAATGTTCCCGCATGGCCATGCCGAAGGCCTTTGGGAAATGATTTGGCGAACTGGCTTAATGCTCTTCGGGAGGTGGGCCCTCGAGGCTTATCCAATAAAAAAATCCCATCCATGTCCGTTTGGTAACCCCTAGGTGTCTGATTTTTGCTTTTTTAGTCCTTCAATTATCATAACAACAACTCCATACCAATCACAGTTTGCGATCCGTCCCCCATGAACACCCCTTTTTCCCGTGCTCGACTTTTCCTTAATCCGACGGCGGGGCGGGGAAGAACTGCCGGTATTGCGGACTCTCTTAAAAACCAACTTGCTTTGGTTACAAAATCATTGGAATTGGCCTACAGCCAGAATGCCTTGGACTTAGGAAACCTCGCTTCACAAGCCCGTCGAGATGGTGTGGATCTGGTTTTAGTTGCGGGGGGTGACGGGTCGGTTCATCATGCGGCCCGTGGTCTTCTGGAAGAAACAACTGGCAAAGTTCCCACGCTTGGAATTCTACCGCTGGGATCTGCCAACGATTTTGCTTACTCCCTTGACCTTTCCAAGGGATGGTGGCAAAAACCAGGGTGGAAGGTGGGTTGGGTGGACCATGGATGGATTCAATTGGACCAAAACCCGGCTTTGGCTTTTGTCAATGGAGTGGGTTTGGGACTCAACGCCATGGTAACCGTAAGGAGTCAAAAAATTGGTTGGCTTAGGGGTATTCCGCTTTATACCGCTGCCTTGCTACAATCTTTGGTGATGGATTGGCGTAAACAATTTTGGAAGGTTTTGGTAAATAACCAACCCCTGACCGAAATTACCGAAGCGGGGGGAATTCTTGCTTTAAGTGTGCTAAATGGCCGGAGGGAAGGCAATTTTGATTTGTGCCCCAATGCCAAAATAGATGACGGCCTTTTTTCAGTTATGGCGGTTCGACCTATGGGTCGATTTCGTGCCTTTTGCCTTTTACCCAGCTTGGTAATGGGAACATTTCATCAAGGGAAGGGGCCTATTCTTTTTTCCGAGGGAACGCACATCGTTGTGGAATCGACGGAAGGTATCCCTTGTCATGCGGACGGTGAAGTGATTTCCATACCTTTGGATGGGATCAAGAGAGTCGAAATTCGGTTGGCCCACAACGCCCTTCCTGTCATTGTTGGCCCCTCCTTTTCGTTTTGTTAAGAACAAGACTTATCATTCAACCGGTAAGGTCAGCGGCTCAGACATGGTGTTCGAAAACGATAATTTTCCCGGTCCTTGGCCAAAGTTTTGTCAAGCAAAAGCGATGATGCATTTTGCAAAGAGGTGAAACCGAAACGCTCTCGAATATTGTCCTTGCAAGCAGCCAGTTCCTGGATTCGCGACGCTAGAGTGTCAGGAAAGAGGAGCGGTTCGTTCACGGCCAATTGAAGAGGGGCAAGTTCAATTCCCAAAAGTCTCAAGGGTAACCTGCGTTTATAGTTTCGGGTCAGGAGATCTTGAGCGGTTTTTCGCAAAAGTGTTTCATCATCCGTCGATTGCGGTAAAGAGGCATGCCCCTCTCCGGTCTGTTGGTCACCATAGCGCATAAATAATTTCAAGCCGCGCGTGTGTTGTCCCTTCAATCGCAGCCAACTTGTGGCACGATCAACCAAATGACTGGTAAGCGCCAATAAAAATTCGCGATTGGAAACGGGGGGATCAAAACTGGCTCGCCTGCCAATACTCGTTTGGTTTTTGGCGGATTCCACCGGTCGGTCGTCAATGCCTTGGGCAAAGCGCAATAGCCGGTCGCCTTGTTTTCCCAAAAGACCACACAGGAGGGCTCGGGGTTTTTGGGCCAGATCATCCACGGTGGCAAGGCGAAGGGGTTCAAGTTTGCGGAGTGTGGCATGGCCTATTCCCGGAAGAATATCCACAGGCCAAGGGGCAAGATATTCTCTTTCCCGGCCAGGATCCACTCCTACCACCGGTGAGGGGGGCAGGGGACGATCTTGATAAATCCACGAGCGCAAATTGCCGCCGTAGGTCTCCAATCGTCGGTTTTTCGCTTCTTGTGTGGCAACGGAAGCAACCAATTTGTTGATGCCAATTCCAAGGGAAACACTTAGCTTCACCTCTTCTCCGACCTGTTCGCGAAGGGTTTCCCCCAAGCGAATGGCTTCGTTTGTTTCAACCGGCAGAAGAAGGTAAAGATCATCCAAGGCGGAAACTTCAACCCGATCGACGACATCATTGCAAATGGCCAGGACATGGCGCCCGGCCTGTTCATAGCGGCGATAATCCCCGGGAAGAATAAGAAGGCTCGGGCACCGCTTCCGAGCTTCGGAAAGGCGCATCGCCGTGCGCACGCCAAAACATCTGGCCTCATAGCTGCAACTGGCCACAACGCCAGTACCAACCGCAACAGGTCGTCCCCGAAGGGTGGGATCATCACGCTGTTCGACGGATGCAAAGAAGGCGTCGATGTCCAAGTGCAGAATGTTCATGTGAACATATGTATACATGGAAACAGATGTATAGTCAAGGGGAGGTTGCCCTTTTATTTAAGACTTCAAACCACTTTGGTTCTTTCTTGACGACTTCGGCCCTCTTATTTAGAAAAAACTTAGACTAAACGGTGTTGGGTGCGTTGAGGGCCATGGGATTGTCGCTTGGGTGGAGGAGCAACCGCTCCTCGAAGCATTACGATCTTGTGGGCCAAAATACACTTACACGAAATCCCGTCACTATTTTTGGGGAAAATCCGGGGAAGTTCCATCCCTAGGTCGTCCCCCTTTGAGGAGAGTCTTTGAAGACCTCCCCCACAACGGGTTTTCCCATGGAAAATCCGTAGGAATTGAAAACCATGACCCTTGCCAACGATTTACCCACCGAAACCCAACCAGAAACCCCACGGAATCAGTTGGACCACGCTCGGATTGCACAAGATCTGCAACTTCGGAAAGCCCAAGTGGATGCGGCGGTTACACAACTCTATTCCGGTTGGAACCCCGTTTTCTTAGCACGATACCGAAGTGAAGCTTCCGGGGGATTAACCGAACCGGCAATGCGGGCCATTGTTTCCAAAATGAGGCAAGGTCGAATCCTCTCTGATCGCAGAAATACCATCCTGAGGGCCATTGAAACTCAGGGAAATTTAACGGAAGAACTGCGACTAAACCTTTTCGCCGCGGATTCTATGAGGCGACTTGAGGACCTGTTCCTCCCATTCAAACCCAAACGACGGGTTTCATCCTCGCTTGTTAGAGACAGAATTCTGGGTGTATTGGCCGAGGCAGTATGGGCCGGCGATCCCGCCGTTGGCAACCTTGATGATACCGCTACCCAAATGATTGATCCTGTGAGGGGGTTTGAAAATGCAGATCGAATCCTCGATGGGGTTTCTTCCCTTTTGGCGGATATGCTTGCCGACCTAGCAGACCTAAGGGCGACGGTTCGCATCGTCCTCAATGAGTCGGGTTATTTAAAAACAGCAAAGAATTCGCGCACCAGTGATGCCAATGCTCAAGACTACCGGGAATTTTTCCGTTTTTCCGAGCCATTGCGTCAGGTTGCCGCCCACAAAATTTTCACCATAAGGCGGGGAGAAAAATCAAACGCCTTGGAAGTATTAATCGATTGGAATCGCCCCGCGGCCGTTCGACTAATAATGGACAGGCTTCCCTTACCAGAGTCTGGTCAAAGTACTGGATTTGCCGAGTTTTTAAGCAATTGGAAGCCTCTTCCTGCTCCAAAACCCAAAGAAGCCTCCCCAGAAATTTTGGCGCCCGTTCCCCCATTGGCGGAACCATCAACGGTAATTGAAGCAACCCCGGCCCTAAAAACCGAGGCTCCCGAAACGAAGGAAATTCAAGCTGAAACCCCTCCTTTGGAAACAAATGGGGATTCAGCACTAACCAATGATCTTCCTTCCTCCGAAGCGACCTTGGCGCCAGAAGCCACCACGGATCATTCGGTTGAGGCAGCTCATTTGGAAGCCGAGCCGGAAACTTCGGCGGTAGAAGTCCAAATCCTACCTGAAAATCCAACGGTAGCTCCAACTCCCACCTTTGTGGAAGATCCGTACTCACACCTATCGGCACCCAAGTTTAAATTGGGTTTACCCTCGCCTGAAATCATGGCGAAACATCCCTACCGGGCCTTTTTGGAAAGGGTTGCCGAACGGGTTATCCATGAATTCATGGGGCCTTCGTTGGAACGAGAAACCCGTCGTGAATTGGGAACTAGGTCCGATGAATATGCCAATGGTATTTGTTGCCGAACCCTACGGTTGCGGCTTCTGACCCCTCCTTCACCCGGATTAAGACTTTTGGCAATTGACCCGTCTGGTCGAGGCGGATGCAAAGTAGCCATTCTGGATGAAAATGGCGATTTGATTGAAGAGGGAATGTTTAATGCCCATCCTCCTCAATCGCGAAAAGCCGAACCTAAACACAAGCTTGAGGAGTGGATACGGCGGCACCAAATCGAAGTTGTGGTTATTGGCAACGGTGCGGGCTTTCGCCATGTGGAAACCGTTGTTGCCGAACTCCTTCAAGAATTGGACGATAAACGAAACGGAAAAATCAAACCCCCAGAACCGATTCAGAAAGTCCTAGCGGAAACTCCTGAGTCAACAGAAGTTGACCAATCAGCCAACGAAGTGGTTGAGGGAGCCCTTGTTGCCACTGAAACCCCGGTAACCGAGGTTGCGGAAGAAAACCAACCTCAGGACATTCCTGAAAATACGCCGACTTCTGAAGAAACCGTATTTGAAGTACCACTGGAAGCGGAACAAGCAACAACCGGTGAAGAAACAACAGAACAATCTGTTCCAACCACTGAGTCTGGCTCCAATGAGTCGGCTCCCCATGGGGAAAAGACAGTTGAGGGCGTTATTTTTGTTGCCGGTACCAAACAACCAAAACAGGGTGGCCGCAAGGAACGAAAACCGATTCCGTTCACCTGTCCATCCTTGGATCACCTTCCCCCATCCAATTCCTCTTTGGCATTTACAACCATTGCCGAAGTTGGTGCCGCCGCTTACGGTGGGAGCACCTTGGGGCGAGAAGAATTACCCAATCATGATGCCCCTCTAAGGGCCGCCATCAACATTGGGCGGCGATTTATTGATAGCCTTGCCGAAATGGTGAAGGTTGATCCTCAATATTTGGTGAGTGGTGTACACGCCACCGAAGCCCAAGGCAAAAACCTCCGAGAGGCTTTGGAGGGTGTGTTAGAATCCTCCGTGGCCCAAGTTGGCCTTGACCCCAATAAGGCCTCGGTTGCCGCCCTTCGATACATTCCTAGCTTAAATGCGGCGGTGGCCCGTGACTTGGTTGAATATCGAAAGAACATTGGAAAGTTCACCAACCGCCAGCAACTTCGACTGGTCCCTGGTATGACAGAGGACAGATACCTTCAGGCGGTTGGTTTTCTTCGGATAGCGGATGGAGACAACCCGCTGGATTCAACCTGGATCCACCCCGAGCAATATCCCCTTGCAGAATGGATATTGACCGAACTCAAGATAGATTCCAGTGCCTTGCGAACTGTTTCTACTCATCAAGCATTACGGAAAAAAATCGATATTGAAGGCCCAAGTATTGAAGCAAAAGCACCCGCGGCAATACCGGGGGTTAATAATGCCACCGTCCGTCAGGTTTTAGGTGAATTGATGCATGGCGGCGATGATGTTCGCCAGAATTTTACCCCGCCGCTCTTGCGCCATGGTCTGCTTTCCATGGAATCCCTTGAAGTCGGTCAAGAGGTTCGAGGCACCGTTCTTAATGTGGTTGATTTCGGGTGCTTTGTTGATGTTGGGTTAAAAGACGGTGGCTTGGTTCACATTAGCGAAATGGCAAACCGATTTGTCCGCAGTCCCCATGAAATGCTTCATGTTGGCGAAGTGGTACGGGTATGGATTCGTGGGTTAGACAAGGAAAAAGGCCGGGTCTCCTTAACCATGATTCGCCCGGGTGCGGATAGAGGGTCTCAAGGGGGCGGGCAAGGCAGGGGAAGGCGTCCAGGAGGGAATAGGCCTGAGGGAAATCGCCAAGAAGGTCCACGGGATCGTCAAGATCAAGGGGCTAGGCCACCAAGGAGAGAAGGGGGCCACCCCGAACAAGGTAATCGGCCACCGGGTTTTGATCGGGGGCCTGATCGGGGGCCACCAAGAGGCCGGGGACCGGGCATTGCTCCACCCCGAGATCAACGGGGGCCAGTTAAATCCCTTCCACGAGGGTTGGCGGATTTGCCCCCTCGAGGAACCTC
>SIAL01000158.1 GCA_009691815.1 Gemmataceae bacterium
GTTTCCAACAAACTCCGAGCCGGAACCGTTTGGGTTAATTGCTATGATGTATTTGATGCCGCCGCGCCCTTCGGCGGTTTCAAGATGTCAGGCCTTGGCCGGGAACTTGGGGAGTATGCCCTTCATAATTACACCGAGGTCAAGACTGTTTATATGGCCCATGGCAACTAGCCGTCAAAATAGGGCTTGTTGGGTGCCCGTTTGGGAATCGCGATGCCAGTTTAACAGAAACCATGGTTAAATTGGCACGGAAATGTAGTTGGCCTCCACCCAATGGGGCGAAGGGTGGCTAATACTTCACCCTTAAAATCAATCCGGATTGGATTCTAGCTCTTTGAGCTTTTGTCGAATGATTTCCAAGGTAAGGCCGCCTGTTTCCATCGGATCATCCTCCTCGGTTTCCTTGGGCCGGGGATCCAATGGGCCAAACCGAAGAATGGGGTTATCCTCCGCCAGGCTCTTTTCATCTAGTTTTCGAATCCAGTCGGGGACATCCCGACCGACCCCCCATGGTTTGCCCACCCATTTGGCCAGTTCTTTGCGGAATTGATCCAGGCCCACCTGGAAGGCCTTGTCATCTCCTTCTTCTTTCACTTCGCAAAGGTCTTGAAGGTGATAGTGCAAACTATCATTTTCCATGGGCATCCAAAGCCCTTCTTCGATCTCTTGGCGAACGGTTAAAAGCCGTATTCCGTGGCGTTGTTCCAGTTCCTCGATCTTTTTAAGATAGACATCAGCGATAGGGCGAAACTCGGACATAACCTCGCCGATCCAATCGTCCAAGGTACCCCGAAGTCCAGCTTCTAGCATCTCCCGATGCAAAAGGTACCAAGGTCCCCGGTTCCAAACTTCTCTCGAAAAAGCCGCCTTGACCCTCAAAAAGTCCAGAAGCACATGGAGGTTTTCGCCATAATCCGAAACCGTGGTAGTCGATTTATAATCCTTAAAGCAATCATAGCTTTCGGCAACCGCCTGCAAAATCAAATCCAATTTTCCCGCCGCATTCTCTATGGAAATAGTACTCCCCAGTTCGTCTAGGAGTTTGTTCCTGTCAAGGGGGTCCCTGTCCTTTACAAGCTTGGCCAAATATTGTTCGATCCCTTGATCCAGTGTACCCCGGATATTGCCATAGCCCATGAGCCTTGAGGGGAATAACTCCCTACCAAAATGCCTGATGAACCCTCTAAGGGTCTCCATCAGGCGATCATCCACGGCGTCGAGTACGCTCAACCGGGTTTGGCGACCTTGGTCCAGCCAAATTGTCCGAAATCGTTCCATAAGGCGCATTAAGCCTCGAAAAAGTCCCGCGGAGCGGATTTTTTCTGGACTGGAATCGCTTACCACCCGAAAGACAGCCCGAAAACTTTCTACAAAAGCAATTTCAAAATAGTGATGAAAATCACTTACTCTTGGCGCGGGCAAGGTCGAGGTCAATTCCGCTTGATGTGCCTTTATCAAAAAACGAATGATCCCGGAGAAATCCCCCACCCGGGCCATGCCCAAAAGGGTTCTTTGGACAAACCAGAGCGACATCCGGTTGGAAATCCAATGTTGCCAGTCCCCACCCGATGGGATAGGTCGGTGTAAAAGTTCCCGCCCGATCAATAGGCTGGTCCATTCCTTAACCATTTCCAAATGAGGATCAGGAGTCTCAATCGGCAAGTTTCTCGCGGCTTTTTTTTTCGCGACAGTACTCGGCGCGGGGGGTGTCTTTTTCGAAAGGACTGGCTTAAGGGCAAGGAAAGGGGCGAACGCCACATTGAGTTCCAAGGCCCCCGATTCTTGTCGAGGGCTACCGATGAGGCAAAGCAAAGCTTCAAGGCGAAAAAGAATAGCCCCGGCACTTTCTAATGTGTGAAATTTTAATGCCCGGCAACGCTCGAATTCCAAAACAGAATCCACCTGAGAACCCGGAAGGGGAACTTCTATCTTGGCGAGGTAGACCATCAGGTTTCGAAATTGGCTTGCTCGGGCCAAAATCGCGTCGACGCTTCCAAGGGCTAGGCTGATTCGTTCCGGCTTTGCTAGGGCCTGTTCCAATAACCAAACCCATGCGTCAAATTGGCCCAAATGATAACCCAAATCAAAAAGAGCACCTTCTGCGGGAAAATCTAAGAGGGGGACACCTTCGTCCAAACCACCATTTTTGTCATCTTCGTCCCATTGGTCATCGTCCTCTTCGTCATTTTCCTCCCATTCTTTTTCTTCCGCGGAGTCCCCTAAATCCAATTCATTTTCAACAAGTTCATCGGTTATAAAACTGGCCGCCGCATCATCCGCCAGATTGGCGTCAATCCAATCAATCGCCCGGCGGTACAGTTTGAAATGATCGCTTCGATCCCTAGCCGAACTCTCGGCGGGCAGTTGTTCCTCCCATGCCCCCTCCCAAAGGGTAACAAGTGTGGTGAGTTCGGTTCGGCCTTCCGCAATACTGTGGGTATCAAACCCGTCGATCCAATAAATCAGGATGGCCAGCGCGCCTTGTAAATCACCATGTGCCAAAAGGACATGAAAGATTTCCGCGACCGCTTCACCGGTTTCAAGCGTGGATAGAACTTTTTTCCAAAAGGGGAGGTCGGCGGTTGCCTCTCCTTTGGATCGCCAAATTCCCAATGCTTTGGCCACGCGAAGGGCCGAGCGAAATTCCGAGCCGGCGTCGGGATGGTCGGGATCATCCACCCCCATGGGTGGGAAATGCGACCACCATTCGCTCACCCGACCCAATAGGTCCCTAAAGCGGACACGCATTTTTTTATCAGGTTGGGCCGAGGCCGTGGCATAGGCTCGGCTACATTCGGAAAGTAGCGAGGAAACCATCCACCTAAGATCGTCTAGCCTCTCGTCAGGAATCGCGTCTTCGCGGGCTGGGCCAAGCGGATAAAGTCCTTGAAAGCCAATCAGGTTCCATGGATCAGCAAACGCTCCACAGGAAACCCCTTTTTTCAAAACCCGAAATGCCCTTAACAACCAACGATAGTGATCGATCGGAGGATTGGGGGCGTCTTCCCAACCTTGAATCAGGCTTTCAAATTCGACCATTAGCCGAACCGATGGTACCGGAATGGAGGCAATGCGCTCCTGAGCTAATTCACCAAGCCCAAGCCTGCCAAACAAACGGGCCAAAAGGCGGTTTTGGAGTTGGGTTGCCCTGAGTGCGGAAATGGACCGATTGAGGGCTTGGCGCACCCGTCCAAGGGGCTGTTTGAGAAGTCTGGCTTCCGCATCCAGTCTGGTTTTGTGGGAATTGGGAAGCATGGTCAACACTTGACCATAAAAGGCGTCGCGATAGTTGGCGATTCGGGGAATGATTAAACTTAGGCTTTTGGTTGGGTCCACGGATTCTGGCCCCTGACCAAGCACACCTGCCGACATGAGAATAACCCCGGCAAGCAGGATGGCCCCCTCTTCAAGGCGTTCATTGCGATCGGAGGGATCACCCGGGCCGGGATTATCCACCTGATCCCAAAGGAGCCGCAAAACCATGGCCCGGACAACCATGCGGCAGTACCGCCCTTTGTTGTCAATGCGTTCAGGATCCCATTCGCCAAAGAGGTGGTTTGGCCGCTGTGCTGCAGGTAAAGAATGATCATATTCCCGAAGGTCCAAGGAGAGTTCGGTAAGCGCTTCCAAAGAAAATCCCGATTCCTCAAGGATGTCCGCCGGGGCGTGTTCCAGCCAGTAAATGGCCCGCTTAACAAGTGCCGCCTCGGGAATGGGAGCCACCCCTACCCTTGGCCACCAAAGGATTCCCGGCCGATGTCTTTCCCCGTTCCGGACCTTGACCTTTTGGGTTATTTCAAGGACAGGCACAGGGCGATATCCCACAAAATCGTGAAAATCACGGAGCGCCCGAATGATAAAAGCCATCAACCAGGGCAGATCGATTAATTTCATTTCACCCGAATCAACTGATGATTTCGGAATCTCATCAGGAGGGATGAGCGCAACCAAATATTCCAATAAATGGGGAATCCAAAAGGGTCCCGCAACAGCATCTTGATCGGGATGACCTAGCAAAATGCCTTTGTTTTTTAGGGTTGCTTCAATAAATATTCCCGCCCCAAGGGTGGCAGCACTGGCAACAGGCGGGCCGGTAAAAATGCCCGTGGTGCCGGTTACTGTTTTGGGTAGAGATTTCCATTCATTGTCTAACCACCACAAAAGTCTTGGCCAAACCGGATCCGACCCCTCCGCTTTTAAGATGGACCAAGCTTTGGCCATGGACAGGCGAAACTTATCGGAAGGCTTTCCTCCGGAAAGTTGCATCCAACCCAAAATACCCTGAGAACCCACCTCATCCTGAAGCTTACGAGCCAGAACAGGGGTAATTACAATGAACAATTTATGGAAATCCCTTTGGGAATTGTGTCAGGATTATTTGGGTCCGGGGGCAACATGGCTTTGCAACCAATCAAATACCTCTTTGTACCAGTATTCACTGTTTTTTGGCTTTACTACCCAGTGACCCTCATCGGGGAAATTGACAAAACGGCTTTTCACGCCAAGCCTTTGTAGGGTTGTAAATAGCTGATGCCCTTCGCTAACGGGAACCCGAAAATCTAAGTCATTATGAATGATGAGCATTGGCGTCGCAAATTGAGCGGCCAACTTGTGGGGAGAATGCTTCTCGTAGGAATTTTTGTTGGGCCCCCAGGGCGGACCTCCATGCTCCCATTCATCAAACCAAAGTTCCTCGGTGGTAGCGTACATGCTTTCAAAGTTATACACCCCACAATGGGTGATAAGAGTTTTAAATCGTTTGGTTTTCCCTTGAAACCAGTTCATCATATAGCCACCAAAACTGGCCCCGGCAGAAGCCATTCGTTTGGAATCCACATAGGAGAGTTTCTCCAAATGGTCCATGCCTTTCATCAGGTCGTCATAACACTTTCCGCCCCAATCTCCGGATATTTCATCACAAAACTTTTGGCCAAAGCCAGTTGATCCCCTAGGATTGGGGGCGGCAACCACATACCCCCGGGCCGCCCACATCTGGGGATTCCAACGATAACTCCACCCATCTTCCCATGCACCCTGAGGACCGCCGTGAACCAAAAATACCAAAGGCCATTTTTTCGTTTTATCGAAACCGGGGGGCTTAAGGATCCACATTTGCATCGTCCCCCCCTCGACAGGGACAGTCACCGATTCCGGGCGGGGAAGGCTGATTTGGGAAAGTAAGACTTTATTAGCCGGGCTGAGAATTTCTGGTTTGGGACCACCAATTCGCACCACTTCACCGGGATGGTTCATCCCTGTCCGGAGGGCAACAGCGGATTTACCAGAAGCGTGAACGCTAAAATAGGACCCCGATCCTTTAACCCCAGGGGCATAGTGGATTTCCCCTTTGAGGCTAATTCCAACCGCGGGTTTATAGCCGTTTTCATCAAACGAGGCCAACCAGCCATCATTCTCGGGGAGCCAAGAAAACTCATCAATGGACCTGTCCAAATCCTTGGTGTGAACAGTTATCTCACCGGTGGGATAAC
The DNA here is from genome assembly GCA_009691815.1 of Gemmataceae bacterium. Lineage (GTDB taxonomy): Bacteria > Planctomycetota > Planctomycetia > Gemmatales > Gemmataceae > SYLG01. Next base: position 5,490 of record SIAL01000158.1, read on the forward strand.
CATTAGATGAACAAGACACACTACAAAGGGTCCACCGATCCGCCTCAAAGCCAGGCCGCATTTGTCTGCGAAAAGCCAGCGTTTTGCCATCGGGGGAAAACTGCGGCGATCCTTCCGCCGCAGGGTGCGTAAAGAGTTCTTCCCATTTTTCCGTACCCCCTGTTACCGGGATCCTGCACAGGGAAAAGTCCGTACTCCATGCTTCTTTCGTGGCGGGAACCGCGGTAAAAATGAGGTGGCTTGAATCGGGACTAAAGGTGAAATCATCACCCACCGAAAAAGTGGACGATGTTGGATTGGCGTCACGATCTCCAGGGGTCACATCCTTGGGTTCGGACTTGCCTGAGGCTTCAAAATCCATCACGAAAAGATGCTGGCGTTTGTCTTCGACATATTCGTCCCAATGACGATAAAATAGTTTGTTAAATACTTTCGCTTTAATAGGACTTGATTTTTTGTCATCTTCTTTTTTCTTGTTTTTATCGTCGCTTTCTTTAAAAGGAAGGGTCGAAAATTCCGGATACACCGTGGAAACAAAAGCGATTTTTTTGCCATCATCCGACCAAATCGCATTGGTGGCGCCTGTTGAAACTTTGCTGAGTTGGCGGGCCTCTCCTCCACCCATGGGCAAAGCCCAAATCTGCATATCTCCTGAACGATTGGATTCAAAAAGAATCCACTTGCCATTGGGACTCCACCTAGGATGGCGGTCCTTCTTTTCGGTAAAAGTCAAACGAATCGGATCTTTACCGCCTCCAACAGGAGCCACCCAAAGGCTTGAGCTACTTTTGTTTCCTTCCAAATCCACGCGGGTTTCCACCCAGACCACGGTTTGGCCATTGGGCGATACTTGCGGTTCGGTGATCCGAACCAGTTTGAAAAGATCAGCCACCTCGATTGGCCTTTTTGGCAGATTTTCTGCTTGGGCACAAAGTTGCTGTGCGGTCATCATGAACACTCCCAACAGAATTCCGTTGAACCGGATTTTTTTTTGAAACATCACGACCTAGCCTCTCCGGATGTGGTTTGCCCTAGTTCCGCCAACTGTTCCAAGTCAACACGACGCACCATTTGACTGCTTGGCTGACCCGGTGAAAGTTCAAGGATCATGGGTTTATCCAAGTTTTCCCCTCGGGCAAAGGCACATACCTTTTGGTGGGCCAATCCACAAGTAAAACCCTTCAAGACACATGTTTCACAATAAAGGCCATATGTCTTCCATTCCCAAGTGAAACCATCACTCCACCTAGAGGCAACTTTGTACCTAGCCTCGCCGGGACAGGGCTTGCCCTGACAATAGATACGATACGGGAACTTCATCCCCAAGGCGTTTGCCGAATCTCCGGTTATTTTGTTTGGGGACTCAATTGCCTCCATAGGGAGCAATACCTCCCGCCAATTCGGAAAGGGCATTCGCCGCCGCCCTTTGCTCCGCCTCTTTTTTGGTGTTGGCCCAAGCGGCTGTAAATACTTGGTCGCCCACCTTCGCCGATACCTTATAGCATTTGCAATGATCCGGCCCTTGTTCATCCAATAAAAGGTACAACGGGGTGTTGCCCGTCTCCTTTTGACAATGTTGTTGGAGCCGATTTTTTTGCTGGGTTGCGTTTTCCTGGTCCCCTTGCTGATGGGCCACCAATGCCACTCGTTGAATTATTAGGTTCCGAACAGCTTCTATCCCACCATCTAAATACACAGCGGCCATTACCGCCTCAAAAACATCCGCAACAATGTTTAAAGGAATTCCTGAGGTTTTTACACCTTTCCCCACTCTAACAAAGTCTTCCAAACCCAATTCGCGGCTCCAAAAGAGGCACATGTCCCTGCTTACCAGAACAGATTTCCGGTGGGTAAGGTCACCTTCGAGTTGATCGGGATGCTTTTGGTACAGAAATTCGGAGACCAAAAAACCAAGGATGGCATCGCCTAAAAATTCCATCCGTTCGTAAGAATCGATCCGGTTGGACGCACAGGAGCTATGGGTGAGCGCGCAAACCAAAAGTTCTGGCCGGATAAATGAATATCCCAGCCGTTTTTGGCAGCGCTCCAGCGTTGTTCCGTCCTCGTCCGCAATTGTCATAAATCAACCAATCTGGCCAACGGCTTCCTTCCGTTTAAGTTAAAAGGCCCATGACCTTGGTTCAATATGAAGCTTCATGGCAAATTCGGTTGACGCTCAAGGGAAGTGGCTTTAGAATAGGATCAGAAGGACAGATAGCTCAGTTGGTAGAGCACAGCCCTGAAAAGGCTGGGGTCGCCGGTTCAAGCCCGGCTCTGTCCATTCTTCTTAAGTC
>SIAL01000159.1 GCA_009691815.1 Gemmataceae bacterium
AGTCGCTCGGAAAGTCGTTTGGGCTGTAACCTTTCCGCCGTGCGAAGGATTTCTCCAAGGGGGCGTGTCGCCCGACCCGCCAGCCAATATCCGGTTCCCGGCGCAATGATCACCATCAATAGCCATGCGACAAGAATCAAATCGTCAAATTGGTCCATGTCACCTTGAATAAAGTCGATGCTTGATCCCACCACGACATGGCCCATTCCTTGGCTAAGCTTTTCGGTGGTGACCTCGACAACCCGAAAGCGCTCAAATGAAACCGGTCCTTGAGTATTCAAAGCCCCTTGGGGAAAGGCGACCGGTGTGCTTGGGGTGCGAAAAAGGACTTCGCCCTTTGGACCGATGATTTGGCCGAACCAGCCCCGCTCCTCATGGCTCAAAGATTTGCGCCTAAGTTCCTCCGTAATCGCGTCGGGGGTGGCGAAAAAGCGTTCCAAAAACATCGCGGTCTCGCGGGCCTCCTCTTTGATAAGAAGATCCAGTTCGTGCTCAAGGGCAAGGGACATCCCGGCTCGCAAACCAAGCAGGGTCAGACCGACCAAAACAAGGAGGACCAATGAGTTCCAGAAAGTGAGACGAAACCTAAGGCTTCGAAACCATGAGTCAGTTAACACCAAGGGTGTACCCTCTGCCCCGGACGGTTTGGATCATGGTTGGTTCACCCACCTTTTCCAGCTTGGTCCGTAACCGGGTGATGTGAACCTCGATCACATTGGTGGTGCCTTCCCAGTCTGCTTCCCAAAGGTGTTCACAGAGCATCTTTCTGGTGACGACATAGCCTTTTTGGCGCATAAGGAGTTCTAGGATGCTGAATTCTGACGGCGTAAGTTGGAGTTCCGTCGTTCCCGAGGTCACGCGCCGATTACTCAGGTCGAGCTTGATCAAGCCAATTTCGTGGACAAGGGTCGGGGCGGCAGTTCGTCTGGTAATGGATTCCAGCCTGGCTAGTAGCTCCGGAAAAGCGAAGGCCTTGACCAGATAATCGTCCGCGCCTGATTGAAGACCGGCTACCCTTTCCTCAATCGAACCCAACGCTGTCAACAACAAGATCGGGGTACGATGTCCCCTTTTTCGAATTTGGGAGAGAACTTCCATTCCCGAAAGTTCCGGAAGCATCAGGTCAAGGATGATGGCATCAAATCGCAAGGTCAACGCCTGTTCCAAGCCCCGCTTGCCATCCTTTACCCAAACGACTTCATGCCCGGCCTCACTCAGGCCAGTTTCCAGATGTTTGCCGGTTGTTGAATTGTCCTCAATCACCAAAATTTTCATGGCATACTTTCTATCCAAGCGATGCCGTTATCGCGTTGACGGGGAATGGGACCCTTTCAAGGGTATTTTATGCCTTTGTAATCTGTTGGCTAATGGCCTGAACCAACCGCTTCATGCCAAACCCATCCTCTGGGCAGACATCCACACGCACGCCAAGCTGAAAAAGTGTTTCGGAAGCGACCGGACCTATTGAAGCGATCATGGTCTTTTTCAGCCCTTCGCGAAGTTCGTTTTCCAAGTTGTTTTCCCGAGCCACTTCAAACAAACGGTCCACTTGGGGGGAGCTTGTGAATGCAAGGAGATCAACCTCGCCTTTGTGCATGAGGTGGATCATATCGCACACACGGGTTCCATCGGAAGCGGGCGCATAGCGATAAGGTTTGGCGACCAAAACTCGGGCACCCGCCCCTTCGATCGCCGCAATCAAGGGGATGTTGTCGTAACCGTGCAGTTGGACACCCACGGTCTTTCCCCGCAGGTCAAGGGTTTCGAGAGCGCGAATTAGTCCGTGGGTGGTTGGGGCGGGGGCTTGCAGAGTAGGAGCGAGGCCAATTTCCCTGAGGGCGGCGACAGGCTTAGGGCCTCTGGTAAGTAATTGGGACTTGGACAGCCCTTCCACAAAGGCCGCTTTTTGTCCATCCCCATCGGCCCGGGCCACAAGGCGGCGGATTCCTTCGCCGGTCATGAACACGAAAAGGTCCATTAAGCCAGCCGAGGCCTGGGTGATCCAGGCGTCGACCGGGGCCATGTCCTCGCTATCGAGCATCAGGACGAGGGGAATGCGTAGCGCGGTGGCACCCTCTTTTTCGAAAAGGTTGGCCAGGGCATCTAGAAACCTGTTTTCGGCAAGGGCAACCACCCGGCCCGCCATAGGGCCAAGAACATCGGGAGAGCTCATCGTGATCCATTCCTCTGTCCGGAGTCAAATACCGGTATGAGAATGTTTTACGAATCCACGCAAAGGAATTGGCCGGGGCAATCTTACTTCCTCCCCAACCTCAAGATCCGGTTGCCGGTGCCAGTACCGAAGTTGCGGGGCCTGCTTGGCGGCGAATCCCAAGGACAGTGAGGTGTAGCCACCCAAGGGAAAAAAGGGTAAAGGCTAATAGCACCAAAAAAGCCGACTGGGGTTGGCCCGTGGTTCGCGAAACCAAACCAAAAAGAGGGAGAAGGGCAAATCCGCCTAGGGCCCCAACCAGACCAACCAGCCCACCCACGGCACCAACATCCTTGGGGAAATAAACGGGCACATATTTGAAAACCGATGCCGTACCGATTCCCATTCCCACCCCTACCACCAGAATCAAAGCCGTAAAAGTTTCGACATTCAGGGCAAGGATCTTTGTGGGCAGGCATAAAAGGAGGAATGCGGCCCCCATTACCAAAAACACCGAGTAAGTAATCAATCTGGCCCCAAACCGATCAGAAAGCCATCCTCCAAAAGGGCGCAAAAGACTGGCGGGGAAAATGAATCCGGTCGTTAACGCTCCCGCCGAGCCCAGGCTCAGGCCAAATTGATCCACATAATAGGAAGGTAACCATGCGGCTAAGGCCACATAGCTGCCGAAAACAACGACATAGTAAAGCCCAAATCTCCAAACACGGACATTGGACAAAGGGGCCAGCATTTGGCGGGTGGTTCGCCCCCTACCCGGACAACGATCCGGAGCGGGTGAAAAAAACCAGACCCAACCGGCCATAAGCAAACACAAAACGGAATAGACCAAGGGAACCACTCTCCAGCCCCCTGGAATCCAGCCCCCCAAAAGGCCGGCGGTGGGAACAAGTGTTAAAGCCAACGGGGCAAGGAACTTGGTAAGCGAGGCCCCAACATTGCCGGCGCCAAAAACCCCAAGGGCCGTCCCAAGACGGTTTGATGGGGACCACGCCGAATTCCAGGATATCCCCACCGTAAATGAATTTCCCGCGATACCGGCCAAAAAGGCACAGGCGAAAAATTCCCAGACTTGATCCGCCCTTGAAAGCCAGAAACAGGGCACAGATGCCCAAACAAGTAGCAAGGCCATGACTAACCTGCCCCCCAAGCGATCGGTTAGTATGCCAAAGTGAAGCCTTGGGAGGGATCCGGCCAACAGGGCGGTGGCAAGCAACCACTCCATCTGGTGGGAACTAAGGGCATATTCTTTGCGGATGGGTATTCCGAGGAGGCCAAGCATCAACCAGACCGCAAAAAGCAGGGTGAAGGAGATGGTTGAAATCAAAAGGACTTTGGATGGAGCAGAGGAGGCGGTGGAAAGACGCGTGACAGAGGATGGCATGAACACTCCCGTTTTCGACAAAGTGGGCAAGGGCGGACTTATCCCGGGAGAGGGGGATAGGTCGGTCAGACAACGAATCGGTTAGACCGAAACCGTGGCAGACTTTACAGGAGAGTTCTTCAGCAAAAGGGATGCCAACTGGCCCCGACAACTTCCACATCCCGATCCGGCCCCGGTCTTTGCCGTAATCTCTTGAAGAGTTCGGCAGCCGACTCGAATCTGATTTAGCACGACTTCTTCGGTCACTCGGTTGCAATGGCAAATCATCCCGCCACTTTCCGCCGCCCGAAACGGGGTGGCAAGGGCGTCAAGGCGATTGGCGGGCATCAGATCTTGGCGCTCGAAGCGTCTGGCCAACGCGGGGGCACAACCGGTATCTCCGACCAAAACGGCTCCCGCCAAACGCCCATCCCGAATGATGAGCTTGCGGTAGATACCCCGTTTTTCTTCCACCACCTGCACAACCTCATCGTCCAACTCGGCAGGCTCGTTGATCCCCATGGAAGCAACCTCCACCCCGGCCACTTTGAGTTTGGTGTAGGTTTTGGATTCTAGGTAAGCCGCATCGGCTTGATTACCAGTCAACACATCCGCAAGAACAGAGCATTGTTCGTAAATGGGCTGGATGGTTCCATGGGTAATGCCCCTGTGTTCCGCACATTCGCCCAAGGCGAACACACTTTCGATGCCGGTCCAAAGCTGGTCGTTCACCAAGATCCCGGCATTTACCGGAATGTCGGATTCCTGGGCCAAGGTTGCCCGTGGTTGAATGCCAATGGCAAGAACCACAAGGTCGGCATCCAGGATTTCTCCGTCGGCAAGGCGGACTCCAATCACCTTGTTTTTGGGGCCGAAAACGATTCCTTTTGTGAGAACGCCCGTTCGGATTCCAATTCCCAGCCGTTCCATTGCCCGACCAAGCATCTGGCCCCCCATTCGGTCGAGTTGGCGATTCATCAAGGTTTCGAAAATATGGGTCAAGTTGACTCGCATACCCAGATCCGAAAGACCCTTGGCCGCCTCCAATCCCAAAAGTCCGCCACCAATCACCACGGCATTTCCGCCTTTTAACGCATAGTCTTTCATCTTTTGGCAATCGGAAACATCCCGATACGCACAGACACCTGGCACCAATTTCCCTTGGGAATCTTTTAGACCTTCCATCTGGGGGAGGCGGGGCTTGCTTCCCGTCGCAAAGACAAGTTTGTCAAAAAGGTGTTCGGTGCCGTCTTCGGTCCAAAGCCTTTTTGCTGCCGGGGAAACCAAGGTGACCTGGGCATTTTTGTACACCATGATTCCGCGGTCTTGATGCCATCCTTCGGGCTTTAGCAGGATGTCTCCTACATTGCCTCCCTTTAGTATCCGGTCAAGCATAATGCGGTTGTACGCGCCATAGGGTTCCTCCCCGAACACCGAGACATCCATGTTGGCAAAGGCGTGGCGTCGGTCCAGCTCTTCGAGGAGCTTGCCGGTGGCCATGCCATTACCGATGATGGCGAGTTTGGTCCGTTTCATGCCCCTTCCCCCAAAAATAGATCGATTGCGCCTTTGGATTTGATCCGACTTGCGCAAACTTTGAACTCGGGCATTCGACTGATGGGATCAAGGGCGGGATTGGTAAGTAGGTTGGCCGCACCCATTCCCCCCCAATGAAACGGGGCGAAAAGGGTATCGGGCCGGATATCCGGACTAATGCCCGCGACAAATCGGGCGGCACCTCGACGACTTTCCACTTCTACCATCTCCCCCTCGTTGATCCCATGAAGCATCGCCAATTCCGGATGGATTTTTAACACTGGATCGGGATTGGCAAGAACAAGGGATTCCATGCGGCGGGTTTGGGCACCAGAGTTGTAATGTTCCAGATTTCGGCCTGTGGTGAAATATAGCGGATACTCCTTATCCGGTTCCTCCGCGGCTGGGGAATACGGGGTGGAGTGGAACTTGGCCCGACCATCCGGATGACCGAAGCGTTCGAGGAAAAGCCTTTTTGTGCCGGGATGATCTTGACTGGGACAGGGCCAGAATATGCCGTTTTCCCGGTCAATCCGAGGCCATGTGATCCCCGCGTAATCGGCTTTGCCCCCGGCCGTCGCCTTCGCCAACTCGGCAAACACCAGCTCCGGGTCAAGCGCTGAAAATTTGTCACCAACGCCCAATCGCTTTGCCAACTCCCGAAGGATCCAAATGTCCGACATTGCTTGGCCGGGGGCCTCGGTAACCTTGCGCCTGAGGATTACCCGACCTTCGAGGTTGGTTGTGGTTCCCGTCTCTTCCATCCACTGGGTTACCGGAAGAATGACATCGGCCCCTTCGGAGGTTTCGTTGGAATAAGCGTCCAAAACCACCAAGAAGTCAAGTGCCCCCAGTCGCGACTTGACGCGTTCAACATCGGGGGAAGCCACCACAATGTTGGACCCCACCACGAGAAGGCCTTTTGGACCACCGGGTTGTCCCAGCGCGTCCAACAGCTCAAAGGCGCTTAGTCCCTTGGTGGGCAGATCCTCTGGGGCAACTCCCCAGATCGAAGCGATGTGGGATCGATGAGCTGGATCGGTGATCGATCGATAACCCGGGAGCTGGTCCGCTTTTTGACCATGTTCACGCCCCCCTTGACCATTCGCTTGACCGGTCAGGCAGCCATAGCCGCTGCCAGGTTTGCCCGATTTGCCTAACGCCAAAACCAAATTGGCACATGCCAACACCGTGGCCACGCCTTTGCTTTGTTGTTCGGGCCCTCGACCACTAAGTACCATGGCGGGTCGGTCGTCGCCTAGCCAATCGACGGCAAGGCGCATTTGCGACTCGGAAACGCCGGTGATTTGCTCCACCCTTGCGGGATGATGACTCAGGGCGTTGGCCTTTGCTGCTTCGAATCCACTGGTTCTTAACGCTATGAAGTCTTGGTCCACTTTGCCTGTTTCAATGATCAGATGGAGCATACCATTAAGCAGGGCAAGGTCGGTACCCGGAACCGGTGCCAGATGCAGGTCCGCCATGAGTGCCGTGGCGCTTTGTCTTGGGTCGATGACGATTAATTTTCCGCCCGCTTGGCGTTGGGCTTGGAGCCAATGTGTCATGGGGGGGAGTGTCTCCACCGGATTGGATCCCACAAGGAGGATAGTTCCGGCCAGAGGGAGGTCTTCCATGGGAAAGGGCATGCCACGATCGATGCCAAAAGCGAGGTTGTTTCCCGCCGCCCCACTCGACATGCAATAACGGCCATTGTAGTCGATATTGGCGGTTTTAAGGGCTACTCTGGCAAACTTCGCCAGATAGTAGGCTTTCTCGTTGGTTAAGGCCCCGGAGCCAAAAACCGCCACCGAATCGGGTCCATGGTTGGCCCGCAATTGGCGAAACCGGTCCGCCACAAGATCAAGGGCCTCTTCCCAAGACGATTCGCACAGCTTGCCGGAAGCATCGCGAATGAGGGGCGTTAAAAGGCGGTCAGGCCGATTGTGTAGTTCGCCCGCGCGAAATCCCTTGATGCACATGCGCCCCTGATTGATGGGAAACGACTCATCGCCCTCGATCCGAAGTTGATTCCCCTCGGGGGAAACAACGGTTCCACATTGAAATGCGCAAAAAGGGCAATGGGTTCGAACAGGTCGCATCAAGGACAGGGCAATCATTAACCGACACCTTCGGAATCCTGACCATCTCCACGAATACCCACTCGGACTATGCCATTAGCAATCGTTACCGAATGGACCCTCACTGAACATACTCCAGGTTGATCGCATTCCCCGGTGATACCATCATAACGCCTAGCGTGCATGGGGCAAACTACCCTCCCCTCGGCAAGCATCCCCTCGGCGAGCGGTCCCCCCTTGTGTGGACAAGCATTATCCACGGCAAACACGGCCCCGCCTCTGCGGTGAAACAACGCGACGGACCGCCCCTCAATGACAAAGGCCCGACCCATCCCCAAGGGTAGGACATCCAGGGGACACACATCCACAAAACAATCCGCGGGGGAAATAGACGACATTAGTCATATCCTTTGTCATTTGAAGAGTCTTAAGGGCAAACCGAAAAGGATCAGCCATTCTAGGCCGGAGTCCCCGCCATGAACGCCGGCCCCACCTGAATGGGTTCGGAAAATTGTCCGGGGTAGACGGGTTTTTCCCGCTCAAGCCACGGATCCACAAATCCTTTGACAGCCTCGTCTATCCCTTTGTCAAGCTGTTCGGCAATGCCAAGGCTGTCGTAAACG
>SIAL01000160.1 GCA_009691815.1 Gemmataceae bacterium
GAAAACAGAGATTTTGAAGGGCCCCTGGCCGACATTTTCTCGTCACCATCCGCCCAGATCTGGTCTACGATTTTTGGGAATCGTAAGAGCCCACCGCGGCTCCTTTTGGAATCGGTTTTGGAGAGAACCACTTCCTGACAGGAGGCCAGTTTCGCCTCAACATCAATGCGTAAACCATGACAAAATCAGAGGTTACGGCTAATATTATTGCATTTGGGATCGAGGTCCATTCTTTGCAAAATGCCTTGCAATCCCGCGTTCCGCCCATGGCGGCTAAAGTTCCAATACCTCGAGTATAATTTTTCTGGGCCTTGCCGAAGGGCCTGTTTGGCTTGCCCCTTAACGATCCCTTGTTGCCCTGTAAGAAATGGGGTTTTTAATAGGCGTTTTTGTGAATGAATCCACGAAAAGCGGTCAGGAACAAAATCCTCAGATCAAGCCATGGAGTCCAATGGGTGATATAGTAAAGATCGTATTGCAACCTTTTGCGTAGCGATGTGTTTCCCCGCCAACCGTTCACTTGGGCCCAACCGGTAATGCCGACTTTTACCGAGTGGCGAATCATGTAATTGGGAATGCTTCGCGAGAATTTTTTGATAAATATCGGCCTTTCGGGCCTTGGTCCGACTAGACTCATATCCCCTTTGATCACATTAAAAAGCTGGGGAAGTTCATCCAAACTGGTTCTTCTCATGAAAGATCCAAACCAAGTTTTTCTGCTATCTTCTTTTTGAGCCCAAACCGCCCCGGAACTGTTTTCAGCATCCATGCGCATGGAACGGAACTTGTACATGGCAAAAACCTTGCCGTTGAGCCCACAACGATCCTGCCAGTAAAAAATAGGTCCCTTGCTCGTGACCTTTACCAAAAGTGCAATCAGGGCCAAAAACGGGGAAAACAGAACGATAACGACCGAAGCGATGGCAAAATCCATGACTCGTTTGGTGAGGACATTGATGCCATGGTGAGGGCTTTCCCTTAGTCCCAAAACCGTCATCCCATGGAGGCTAGTGGTTTGAATGGATAACCCGGAAAGGCCGGGAAGGTCGGGGATAAGGTGTACTTCGGCAAGGGTGTCGGAAAGTAGGTCAAAAACTTGTCTCACTTCGGCAAAACGGCGCAAGGGCAGGGCGATGAACACCTGCTCAATTTGCTTTTCTTTTACGAGGCGGGGAAGGTCTGTAATTGCTCCGAGAATGGGGAGATCGGAATTGAACGAAGTTTGGTCATCCACAAAACCCAAGACATTAAGGCCCAGCCATTTGCTTTTCATGAGGGCCCGAAGGGTGTTCCTTCCCTCGCGTCCAGTGCCGATTATCACACAACCCGAAAGGTCAAAACCGGCTTGGCGAAGGCGCCTAAGGGTGGACCAAGCGGTCCTTCGGGCAAAAAAGACCAAGCAGGTTTCCAATATTCCAAACAAGGCAAGGGCCATGCGTGGTTCGTATCGGGATCGGGTTAGAAAAATAGTCGCCAAGACCAACAGAAGTAAAAGCATGGACCCTTGCAGGATGCCCCAAAGTTCTTCCCGAAAGCGGCGAAGCCGGGTGATGCGGTATTGCCCAGTCCAGGAAAATGAAATAGCGGCAAGCAAAAGGACAACCGGAATATCGGCAAGGCAATCCGATAAGGAAGGAACCTCTTGTATCAACTCAAACCAGCCGGTGTGAAAGCGAATAAAATAGGCGCTTATCCACGCAACGGCGGTAAAAAGGAGGTCCAAAACCAGAAATACAAGTCCTAGCGATTGGCTAATACTGCGAACCATGGCTTCCCTGCCCGGATTTAAGAACAAACCTAGGATAAACGGACAGTGAGGTCCGGGTCTAGCGTACTTTTTCTGGGCGATTTACCCAAAAGTTTTAGTCAACATTCTGGACAGGAACCCTGTCCTGTGTAAAGATAAGGAGTAGTGTTCCATTCAACGGAGGCCAACCCATGGCGCATGTAGTCACAGAACCCTGTAAAGACTGTAAATATACCGACTGTGTGGTGGAGTGCCCTGTCGAGTGTTTCTACCAAGATGGGGATATGCTCGTTATCGACCCCGATGATTGCATCGATTGCGGAGCATGTATACCCGCCTGTCCGGTCGAGGCCATCTTTACCGAAACTACGGTACCCGCCCAATGGTCCGGATACATTGAATTAAACGCAACCAAGGCCATTGCCCTCAAGGCGGCTGGCCACCAAATCACCAAGCATCAGGAACCCCAGAAAGGACCTAGTTGCAAGGGTTAATAAAGGGTTGCCCAAGCGAATTGTTTCACGGGCCAGGAAAACCTGGCCCGTTTCCATTTGGGGGTCATTCATGAAAACAGGGGTCATCTTGATTCAAGTTGGGACGCCTGACGCCCCTGAGCTTGGCCCAGTTCGTCGATACCTCAAGCAATTTCTAAGCGACAGGCGGGTAGTGGACCTAAAGTGGTTCCCCTGGATCCCGATTCTTCAAATCCTTTTGTTGTTTAGGCCCGGTCGGTCCGCGGCCAAATATCGCCGTATTTGGGACCCCGTTACCGGTTCTCCCCTAAGACATCATACCACCAACCAAATGAAGGCGATGAGGGCTCGATTTCCTGATCTTCTTGTGGATTACGGAATGCAATACGGAAATCCCGGGGTAGGTGAGGTGGTGGATCAGATGATTCGCCAAGGGGTTGAACGATTGATCGTGATGCCCATGTATCCCCAATATTCGATGACAACCACCGCCGGTGCGACGGATGCCCTGTTTCGAGAACTCCTCAAACAGGTTCGTGTTCCTGCGATTCGAGTGGTTCCGCCTTATTATGACCATCCGGCCTATATTGGGGCCGTTACCGCAATCATGCGAGAGGATTTGGCGCAATTGCCTTGGTCACCCGAACACTTTGTGATCAGTTTCCATGGCATTCCCGTTCGTTATTGCCAAAAACTCAAGGACCCTTACGCCACTCATGTCAAAGAAACAACCCGGGCCATTACCCAGGAAATGGGTTGGAAAAGATCGCAATGGACTCAGTCGTTTCAATCCATTTTTGGAAGGGAAGTTTGGCTCAAACCCAACACCGATACGATTTTAGAGGAGCTAGCTAAAAAGGGGGTCAAAAAAGTCTATGCCCTGACCCCGGGCTTCACGGCGGATTGTCTGGAAACGGTGGATGAAATTGGCCACGAATCGCTAGAAGCATTTCATCTGGCTGGTGGGGAATCCTTGCGCCTTTGTCCGGGGCTCAATGATCATCCCGTTTGGTTGGATGCCATGGAAACCATCATTCGCCATGAAGGCCAAGGCTGGTTGAATCCTTAGCCCATGGATTCCAAAAGCTCAAGCCATGGACCTTAAGGATTTGGTGCCTTGCCACTCAATTCGAGCAACCGCCCTAATTCCTTTACAGGTGCGGGATGGTCATCAACCCTTAGGTCGATCCACCTGTCTCCAAAGCCGTTGGGTCCGCCCTTTGGTTTGACAATCAGGATCGCGGCGGATTGTCGACCCCGTTTGTCCCCTCCCGCTTCATCCCCCGCCTTTAAGGCCTTGAATAACCGAGACGCTAAGGGCCCCTTGGCCTCTTCAAAAGCCTTGGCCATGTCATCGATCACTTTGGGGCCAGCGAGGAGATTGCCTTGAGCGGTGTAATTCGTGCCCAATTTGTGGCCGGCCCACGGCATACACTTAGAACCCGTAAAGGCTTCGGGATTGCCAATTAGGTTTAACAAACCCACTTGGCGATAGTCTTTGCCCGAGTCCCTAGACAAAAGGAGATCGAGGGTTTCCTTAGGGTTTTTGCCCTGGGAAAGCAGACCCAACCCATCGGGTCCAAAATCTACATTGACATAGCTTTGGGTGGCAATGGCCCCAATTTTGGCGTTGGCAAAGGGCACGGCACTACCCACCGCCAGATATTTCGAGGCAACCACGATTCCCAGTTCCCCGGTTTCCGGGTCCCGGGCCACAAGAGAAAAGGTGCTAGCCAAATCTTTTGGAGGAGTGTCTTTGAACTTTGGGCTTTGGCCTAAAACTGCCGAAACCAGCAGTATTAGGGAGGTCGGGGCAATCCATTTGAAAGTTAGCATTAAGGCTCCCTGATCGAAATCGGGCCACTTTGAGTACGCCACCTTATCATCCTAATAGGTGGAATGCATAGGAGATGCCTGTGACAGAATATGTTGGGATTCAGGTATTAGGAAAAGTCGGTGAAACCGATCTGGTTTTTGGCCAGCGTTTGACCCTCCTTTGGACGGAAATTCTCCGCAAATTTCCCGACGAATTTGACTTGGTTTATGCCGAAACCATCGCTTTTGAAAAACAGGAAGAAAAACCCAAAAGGCGATACGCCATTGAAGCGGAAGGAATGGGTTTTTTCCTAGGGAAAATTCCCATGGAGGGTTTTGAGGTTACCCCACCGACCGAGGACGATTTTTACACCAAATATGAACTCCCAGCCACGGAATGGTGGCAAATCGAACATTAAAACATGGATTGGGTTGTTCCCGGTGTCCTAAAGCGATTATTTTGGGGAAGGGGGGGATGGTGTTTGATGAAAATATTTCTGAGTGTTGGCGAACCCAGTGGTGACCTCCATGGGGCCAACTTGGCAAAACAGCTAGAAAAGCGCCTTCCCGGGGTCAAGATTTCTGGGTTTGGTGGCCCCAAAATGCTGGCTGCCGGGGTGGAGCAACTCTACCCGTTGTCGGAACACGCGGTGATCGGTTTCCTAAATGTTGCCATGCAGTACCCCTTTTTTGTCAAGCGAGTCAAACAAGCCGCGGCTTGGATGGATAAGGAAAAACCAGATGCGGTAGTCTTGATCGATTTCCCCGGCATGAATTGGCATATCGCGCGGAAAGCTACTGAACGAGGCATACCTGTGTTTTATTTCGTGCCGCCCCAACTTTGGGCCTGGGCGGGTTGGCGTGTGGAAAAAATGAAGCGGTGGGTGGTGGAAGCTCTTACCAATTTTCCCTTTGAGGATAAGTGGTTTCGGTCCAAAGGTATGCCCTCCACGCTGGTGGGCCATCCCTATTTCGATGAGCTTGATCACCAAAAACTGGACATGGAGGTGGTGCGAAAAATTCAAGATTCCGGGACCACCATCATTGGGATGTTGCCGGGATCCCGTGGGGGGGAATTATTCCATAATGTTCCCACCATGCTTCAAACAGCGGAAATTCTCGTAGCCAAGCATCCTGGAGTTCGTTTTCATTTTGCCTGCTACAAGGCCAAACAGGCCGATTGGGTGCGTGCCAAGATCGCCGAAAACCCCCGTTGGTCTCGGCTTCCCATCGAAATTCATGCCGGAAACACTCCGGAAGTGATTGAAGCCTCGCGATTCTTGATAGCCGTATCCGGGTCCGTAAGTTTGGAGTTTTTGTGGCGAACCAAGCCCTTTGTAACGGTCTATCAAACAAATTGGTTTAACATACAATTGGTAAGGTTGCTGAAAAAATGCCAATTCATCAGTTTGATAAACCTCCTTTCAGAGGAAGAAGTTTTACCCGAATTTATGGATTACAAATGCCAAAGCCAATCCTTGGCGGGGGTATGTCTAAGTTGGCTAGGTGAACCCGCAAAAATCGACGAATTACGAGAAAAACTGACCGTTCTTCGGGCCAAATGGGCGATTCCCGGAGCCTGTGAACGGGCCGCCAATCATTTGGTGGACCGGATTCAGAACCAAGTTTCGCTCCTCCCAATCCCTTTGAAATAAACCAAACTCCCAGATTTCTACGCCACCATCCCCGGTAAGGCTTAAAATGCATGTTTAGGGGTATGAGTATGTTTGTGGACCGGGCGGTGATTTTTGTTAGGGGTGGCGATGGCGGGTCGGGTTGCAGTAGCTTCCGGCGGGAGAAATACATCCCCTTGGGTGGACCCGATGGCGGGGACGGCGGCAAGGGCGGTTCAGTAATCCTGATTGCCATGTCGGATGCGGATAGTTTGGCGGAAGTTGGAAACAAAAAACATTGGCGGGCGAATGGCGGGGAGCGGGGTGGAACCTCCAATTGTACCGGTTCCGATGCCAAAGATATTATTATCCATGTGCCACCGGGAACCCTTATCTACGATCGGGATCGGGGAAACCTCCTCAAGGACCTCGTAACCTCCGGGGATAGTGTGGTAATTGCCAAGGGGGGGAAGGGTGGCCGCGGAAATCGGTCCTTTGCAAACTCCATCAATCGAGCCCCTAGGATTTTTTCACCCGGGGAAATCGGCGAAGAACGCTGGTTAATGCTAGAACTCAAGGTGATTGCCGATGTGGGTTTGGTGGGCCTCCCCAATGCCGGGAAATCCACCCTGCTAAGTCGGTTATCCCGTGCCACTCCTGAAATTGCCGATTACCCGTTTACCACCAAACAACCCAACCTGGGGATGGTCTTGATGGGCCAAGACCATGGATTTGTTTTGGCGGACCTGCCCGGCCTGATTGAGGGTGCCAGTGAAGGCCTAGGCCTTGGGCATGAGTTTTTGCGTCATGTGGAGAGAACCAAGGTGTTGGTCCACCTCGTTGAGCCATTACCCATGGACGAAAGCGATCCTGTGGAGAATTACAAAATCGTTCATAAAGAACTCCTTTTGCATGGACAGGGGATCGAAAACAAACCGGAGATCATTCTTATTTCCAAGGCGGAAATCCCAGAAAGCGCCGAGGTCCGCTATCGAATGGAGAAGGAAACTGGCAAGAAAGTGATGTGCATTTCCTCGGTTACTGGCCAAGGACTTCAAATTTTGGTGAGGCAAGTGGTCGAGACACTTGGTGTGTTGAAATCCACAAGTGTTGCCTAATTGTTTACCGAAGGTGAAAAGCAATCATGGGCCCGGATTACCTTGTGGATGCGGGCAACACCACTTGCAAGGTGGTGGCAACTCCGGCAGGTGTCCTTGGCACGATTTTTCGTTATGATTTAACCTCTCTTCCAAGAGAACTGACGCAGCCAGGCTTATGGGTGGTTTTGGCTGGGTCGAACCTAGAAGTCTTGAATCAATGGAAAATCGAAATTCAGGGATGTGGATCCAAGGCCCAACTCCTTACCCGCGATAAAATCCCAATTCTTAAAGCCATGGACGACCCTTCCACGGTTGGGGTGGATCGGTTGCTCGTTTGCTTAGGGGCACAAGTCCTCCATGGGAAGGGGCCTCATCTGGTGGTGGATTCCGGAACGGCCATTACCGCGAATTTACTTGGTGAAGACGGCCATTTCTTTGGCGGGGCCATTGGCCCCGGCTTTGGCTTGATGAACCGGGCCTTGGCCGAGAAAACGAGTGCCCTTTTTGAGGTGGACTTGCACAAACCCTTTGCAAAATTCCCGGCCTCCACCACCCGTGATGCCATTCGGCTTGGGGTCCAAATGGCGGCGGTTGGATTTGTTCGCCAAGCTTTGGAATGGGCCAAAGAGAAGTTTCCCAATTGTCCTTTGCACCTAACCGGGCGGGATGCACCCTTATTGCACCCCAACTTTCCTAGCGCCAATCTCAATGAACAGCTCCTTTTTCATGGCATGCTAGCAACACTCCACACTCCCTTGGGTACACCATGAGCGCCCCAGGGAAAGCACAGTGGGCCCGGTGGCTAACAGGGAAGGGGCCGGGGGCACTTTCTGTCGTTCAACTTGGGGGACTAAAGGTTTGGGATGCCATTCGTCAGGCGTTTCAATCTTCTAAACAGTCCCGGTTGCCAGAATTGCCAAGCGCCGGCTCTGCGTGGC
>SIAL01000161.1 GCA_009691815.1 Gemmataceae bacterium
GAATTCGATTCCGACCATTCCCTTTCCGGCCATGGCCCAATTGGTCCAAAGGGCCCGTTTGGTTTCGACACCGCTAAGGGTTGGGCCATCGGTACCTACGCATCGAATTCCTTTACTAGCCAAATAGAGAACGGCCTCAGGGTTAAGGGAGGGCCACCCTTCACTTAATCCGTTTAAGGGATCCTCCATAAATGCTTTCCCTTCGGGAAATGGTTTAAAAAACCGGTCGCTGTAGCCTGTTCGAAAAAGTACAATGTCACCTTCTTTAAGGGCACCATAGGTTTTTTCATATTCCTGAATGTCAAAGGGTCGGATTTCAGGCGAGCCTGGCCAATTTGTTTTGTTAAGGGTGCCGACCCGATTCGTTACATCAATCACGCGAGCAGGGCCACAGGTTTGGGAAATTGGAACCTTTTCGGTGGTAATATCACTGAACCCTCGTGGGCCGTACAGCTTTTCGTATTCATGTAACCAATTCCTTACCTCCGGGGAGTATTGGTTGTTATTAAATCCCTTAGTTGGTAAGGCATAGGCGGGGGGCACCATATGGGTCCCTGTTTGGCTTTCCATCATGTACATTTCAAAAGGTTTTTTTAGGTTAGGATTAAATCCGAAGAGAATCCTGGAATAGGCTTGGCGCTGGTTTCCAACGCCGCTTCCCGGCCATGTTATTGGCCAATTTTCCGCTAAAGTTACGGAAAGATCCACCGCATTTTTCTTTCGGGCGGATTCAATCAAGCGTTTTGCAAGGGGGTTGCCTGCCACGGCAAATGCCCGACCTTCCCCGTAGGCACCTCCGGCATGTTTGGGGCCTATCATGCAGTAAAACGCACCAGTAGTGGGTAAAGCACCCAACCCAATGGCGCTCTCCGTCCAAATCATTCCATGTTTTAGGCCAGCAAAGTGAACGGGTTCCGCCAAATCCGGTAGGGGACCCATGCTAGGACTATCTGTGCCAAGGGTCATTACCTTTTTACTGGCAAGGTATTCCATGCAATCTGGATCGGGATCAGGCCAACCCGGGGATCGTTTTTCCAAGGGATCGATAAGGAACCGACGCCCTTCGGGTAGGGGTTTATAGTATTTGTCGCCATATCCCGAATAAAACAGGACGACATCACCCGGGCCCAAGGGTCGATTTTTCTTTTCCCAAAGCTTGATTTTGGCGGCGGTTACAAAGTCGCTCCGACCGTTTGGGGTGGTGTCTAACAAATCACGACAATCAATAACACAGGCCTCGCCGCCAAATTGCCATGCTTCAATTTTATCCGTATAGGCTTTGCCAAATTTTCCAGCATTGGCCAGCCCGGAATCAAAGGGAGTAACCGAATGCGGAGGAACATCAAGTTGTGTTCCGGTGTTGCCATCAAGAATCAAAATATCGCTGTTGTATGGGCTTGATGGGCCAATTCGTTCTTCGCGGTTTAATTGGAAACGAGGAAAAGTTGGCCAGGTACAGGGATAATCCGGGGCGACCATTAATGAGAGGTCGAGGAACCGGGGTTGGGTGGTTTGGCTCTGGGAAAAATTTGGCAAAAAACAACTAAGGGCTACTGAGAACCAAGAGGCAACCGAAGGATAAAACCAACGCATAAATAGACTCCAGAGTTGGGGGTAGGGTTATTGCAAATTATTGTCGCACCTGCGACCCTAATTGCAATAGGCTCATGGGCTTTGGCCATGGATTGGGTGAAATTGGGTTTGAAATAGGACCTTCAAGTCCTAAAAATGAGTCCAATACCTTCGATTTAGGACTTTTAAGTAATCCAATGAAGCCGGTTTTTCGAGGAGGTTGCAGGTGATTTATTTATTAGGTTTAGCTTTTTCATTTATGGTAATTGGTCAGGTCGATCCAGCCAAGCACTCTCCTTTGGAAGTAGGAATGGCGGAAATGGACATCACGCCACCATTGGGTTACCCCATGGCGGGATATTACCATGAAAGGTTAGCCACCGGGAAAAAGGATCCGTTGAAGGCAAAGGCAATCGTTTTTCGACAAGGATCCACCACAGGTGCCATTATTGCTTGTGACTTGATAGGGATTTCCGCGGATTTGTCTGATGCCGTTCGGTCAAAACTTTCCGAGAAAACGCAAATTCCCATTGGTCATATTGCCCTTACCGCCACTCATTCGCACACCGCCCCGGATTATTCGCGTGACCTATATAGTTGGGTCACCAAAACGCCTTTTCCGGATGGGAAACCTCGGCACGCCGAAGCAATGGTTGAAAAGATTGTGGCGGCAGGGGTGAAAGCAAACGATGGCCTAAAACCCGCTTCCTTGGCGGCCGGTTCGATCCAGCAAAAGGAGCCGGTGTCATTTCATCGACGATTTTTGATGCGCGATGGCTCGGTACGGACCTGGCAAAACTTAAATAATCCGGAGGTGGTTAAGTCTGCCGGGCCAATTGATCCGGAGTTGGTTTTTGCAAAAATCACCGATGCAAAAAGCAAAAAGGCAATTGGCTTGCTTTCCAATTTTGCCCTACATTTGGACACGGTAGGCGGACTGGAATGGAGTGCGGATTATCCCTTTTTCATTGAGCAAGCTTCCCGACAAGCCCTTGGAGAATCGGCGGTCTCCCTTTTTGGACTTGGTTGCTGTGGCAACATTAACCATGTCAATCCATTTGGAAAACCGGTTAATAAAACCCCGGCCATTGGGAAAGCACTTGCGGAAACCCTATTTCAAGTCCCTCCTGTTTTGGAACCCCAACCCGAATTTCGGGTACATCGCAAACAGGTAAACCTTCCCCTTAGGCAGGTTGTTGAGGGGGAGGTGAACAGGGCCTTGAGCATCTTGGATTTGGTCGACGCCAAGGGCAAAGTGGATTTTCTGGATCATGTCGCGGCCTACAAAATTTTGATCATGAATCAGTTTCAAAACCCAAAAGCCTCGAGTTCAACCAGGTTGGGTTGGGGGCGTAGCCAAAAATGGGACGGGGTTGGGGACAATTTGCCTGTCGAGGTCCAAGTCTTTACCATTGGCCGTGACTTGGCAATTGTCTGTTTGCCCGGTGAAGTATTTGTCGAACATGGGTTGGCAATCAAAGCCGGTTCCCCTTTCCGAAACACCATGATTTTTGAGCTTTCCAATGTGGTTGAAACGGTATACATTCCCAACAAAGGTGCCTTTGTACAGGGTGGTTACGAGGTCGTAAACTCGGTTACGAAACCGGGATCAGGCGAAATGCTTGTGGAAGCGGCCTTAGAATTATTGCGAATTCCAAAGTGATTCAGTGGGAACAGCACCTTTTGGCCAAGCTCCGCGGGCAATCGAGTTAAAGGATATTTATACGGCGGGGTTTTGTTCGGTTGGCCCGACCCTAGACCAATTTTTTGCGACCCTTGTTCGGTTGGGGCAAAAAAACCTTGAGATACTTGGCCAATACTCCTTCAGGGGCTTTGAGAAATAATCCAATCGTTCTGGACTTAAACCGAGATTTGGGGTAACCTTATAGTGGCATCCTAACTCCTTCCTAATTGCCAATTTCCGCCCAAGTCTATTTGGGAATCCGCTGCCATGTTTGAAGTACCTAATAAACCTGCAAAGGTATCGCCCCTTAGCCGCAGAACATTTTTGCGGGCTGGTGGGGGCTTGTTGGGTTTCAACCAAGTTTTATTCCAAGGAACGGAACAGTCTTCCGCGAAGCTTTCGAACACAGCCCGGGCGGAATCGGTCATTTTTGTTTTCCTTTTTGGCGGACCTAGCCAATTGGAAACATTTGACATGAAGCCTGACGCCCCAGAAAAAATCCGAGGCCCGTTTCGACCGATTGGTTCACGGACCCCGGGTCTTAGGATTTGTGAACATCTACCTCGCCTTGCGAATATATCTGATAAATATTCGATTTTGAAAACCATGACTCATACTTACAACGACCACTCGGGAGCAGGGCACTATCTCCAAACCGGCAAGCGTTGGCATGTTCCCATTGGAGGTGGATTCAATCCCACTCAACATGACTGGCCATCCATGGGGTCGGTTTTGGATTGCATGGCTCAAAAAGGATCGTTGCGAGATACCCGGCCCATTCCGAATTATTTTGTCATTCCCAACAGCCTTGGGCGCTTACAAGAGGCAGGTCAATATCGCCGTCCAGGGGAACATGCAGGATGGCTAGGGAGGTCCTTTAGTCCAATCACGACTTCCATTGACAAGAAAACCCCCGAGGACAACCCCTACTGGCGCGGTTGTACCGATGCCGAGCTTACCTTCCAAATCGATGGCCTGGTAAAATCGACCGAAATTCCAGGGAACCGTGTTCTTATGCGGGAATCCCTTTTGGGGCAATTTGACTCCTTAAGAGAATCCGTTGATAAAACAGGCCTTGCCGGTTTTACTACCCTCCACCAAAAGGCAATGGCCCTTTTGACCTCGGATCGAACCCGTGACGCCTTGGATTTTGCCAAGGAACCGGAAAAAATCCGCGATGCCTATGGGCGGCACCTTTTTGGTCAATCCTGTCTAATGGCAAGGCGGCTGGTCGAGGCAGGGACGAGGTTTGTTACGGTTCATTATGATTGTTGCGATGGTTATTCTTGGGACTCCCACCGCAATAGCAAAGATGTAAAGGACAATCTACTTCCCACTTTCGATCAGGGAATGGCCGCCTTGTTGGCGGACCTGGATCAAAGGGGCTTGTTGAAAAAGACCTTGGTGATTGCGGTTGGGGAAATGGGCCGAACACCCAAAGCCAATTTGGATTGGGGCCGGGATCATTGGAGTTTTCTCTTCCCTGCCCTTATTGCTGGGGCCGGAGTAAGCCGGGGTGCGGTTTTGGGCCAAACAGATCGTGATGCCTCGTATCCCCTTACCTTGGCGACAACGCCTGAAGATTTGGCGGCGACCGTGTACGAAAGTGTTGGCATTGACCCAAATTTGCGCATGGTGGACCCTCTCCTCAGGGAGGTTAGCATGATTGAAAAAGGCCGAGTGATTAGGGAGTTATGGGCATAATGGTCGCAAATCAGATTTCACTGAATGCGCCGTCAAGGCGATCGTTTTTGCGCATTGGATTGGGTGGATTTACTTCGTTAGGTATGCCTGGAATGCTCCGCCTGAGGGCGCAAACGGAGCCTGCGGAAAAAACAGCGATCATTCTGGTTTGGCTGCGCGGAGGCCCAAGCCATTTGGAAACATTTGATCCCAAACCAAATTCCCCATCCGATTACCGGGGGCCCTATAAGGCGATTGCCACCAAAACGACCGGGATGATGATTTCAGAATTGCTTCCACGATTGGCGGGAATTTCGGATCGGTTTGCCCTTTTGCGATCGATAGCCCACAATGGCGGGGGGCATCCCGCGGGATCCCTTCAAATGCTCTCAGGTGACCCGGATGCCCCGGATAAACCCGGGCCAAAATATCCGGACTGGATGTCGGTTGCCAACTATTTCCGTTCGGGAGATGTTCATCCATTGCCCCATTATGTCGCGGTAAATCCGGTGGATAATTACGACAATTTTGTGATTGCCGGCTCTACCTATTTGGGAACCTCCTTTGATGGTTTCAAGGTTTTTGGGGATCCTAGTAATCCTCAATTTCAAGTTCCCAATGTGGGATTGCGTGATCAAAAGAAACATCAACAACTGACGGAACGGGTCACCCTCGCTAGGTCCTTTGATAGTTTTCGAACAGCCATCGACAAATCTGGAATTTTGTCCTCCTCTGATCGTTTTGAAACGCAGGCTTTGGCAATGTTGACAAGTGCAAATGCGCGGATTGCCTTTGATTTGTCCCTCGAACCGACCCGGTTACGCGAACGCTATGGTCTTCATGCGTGGGGACAACAGTGCTTGATGGCCAGGCGGTTGGTTGAATCCGGGGTGGATGTGGTGACAACCGAATTTGACGGTCCCCTGTGCGGTAGAGTGGCTAACTGGGATGATCATGCGGTTAACCAACATATTTTCGATGCCATGAAATTCCGGGCACCCACTTTTGATCAGGCAATTTCCGCTTTAATTGAAGACCTCTATGCAAGGGGGTTGGACCGACGAGTCTTGGTCGCGGTTGGGGGAGAATTTGGCCGAACCCCACGAATAAGTCATGTGGCATCAAGTGGGGGTGGTGTGGGTAGTGGAGCGGCCGGGGTGGTCCAACCGGGCCGGGACCATTGGCCTCAGGCTGGTTCGTTTTTGTTTGCCGGAGGGGGAATCCGAACCGGACAAGTGATAGGGGCAACCGATAAAAAAGGGGAAGAGCCGGTGGATCGACGGGTCGGCCCGGAGGACTTCCTTGCAACAATCTACGCACACCTTGGCATAGATTACAAAGAGGCCACCATTCGTGATTTTTCGGGCCGCCCCACCCCGATTATCCGAAAGGGTGAGGCGATTAAAGAGTTGGAAGCCCAAGGGTAATTGGCCTAGGAAAGGCCATCCACTTCATAGTTCTTGCGATAGGTTTTCTTCACGAAATCGTTTGCTTCGGGAAGGTTCGTGACTTTCATATCGGTCCCGTTCCACTCAAGAACTTTGCCGGGGAATCGGGTAGAAAGACAACCTAATAGGACGGTTTCGGTGAGTGGTCCGGAATAGGAAAAGGGAGCAGAAGTTTTCCCGTTACCCCGCACGGCTTCGACAAATTGGCCATAATGGTCATTGCCGGGGAGTTTCGGACCCTTAAAAGTGGCAAATTTTTCCTTGGGTAAAAGAATGGGTGGCCCGATGTAGGGCGAATAGAGAATTCCCCCGGTTCCAATGTAGAGGGACCCTTGATCCGAAAGCGCATTTCCTTCAAGGAGATTAACCAATTCTTCCGCAGGGCGCCTGTTCCCATCATACCAAGTAAGGCTAACCGTTTCGGTAGTGTGGCTACTTCCCGGGAATTCATACCGGACCTGGGTATGCAGACCCCAACTGTCCGAATGGGTCCCCCCCTTTTCGCAAACAACGGATTTTGGGTAACCGACCCCAAGGGATTCATAAACGGGATCGAGAATGTGACATCCCATATCCCCAAATGTGCCGGTTCCAAAATCCAATCGCTTGCGCCAATTACCGGGGTGATAATAATTCGTTAGGAAGGGGCGTTCCTGAGCCACGCCAAGCCAGCCATTCCAATCCAACGATGTTGGAATGTTGTCTTTCCTTGTTGGTTTCGGCGTGTTGTCGCCCCATTCCTTGCCCGACCAACTGTGAACGGCTTTTACTTTGCCGATGGCCCCGGAATGGATGGTGGCAACCACGGTGCGATGAACTTCATGGGAATGGATTTGAATACCCATTTGGGTAACGAGTTTTTTTTCTTTGGCAACCTCAGTGAGTCGTCTTGCCTCAAAAATCGTTTGGGTAAGAGGCTTTTGGGTATAGACATGGAGGCCACGATTCATGGCCGCCATGGTAATGGGCGCATGCATATGATCCGGAGTGGAGATATTTGCACTTTGAATATCCTTTTCTTTGTCTAGCAAGACTCTCCAATCTTGGTAAACCCGGACTCCCGGAAAAGCTTTGGTAACCTGATCAAATCGGCTTGTGTCCACATCGGCAACCGCTACCAATCGAAATCCCTTGGTACGGGAAAGGGATTGAATATCGGCCAAAGCCATTCCTCCGGCTCCAAAACTGGCATGGAGGACGCTGTTTTCCGGGGCCGTCATTCCATGCCGGGGAAACACCCCGGGCAGAGCAAGCGCACCCGCAAGGGCTTTGAGTGAGGAACGGCGATTCATA
>SIAL01000162.1 GCA_009691815.1 Gemmataceae bacterium
ACTTGATCAGGGGATTCAACAAGCGCCAGCCAACTCAATGGATTTCCTCCCAACTCAAATGGACCGCCTCTATTCCCTAAAAACGCAGAAGGACTACCGTGATCTTCGGTCTTTGTTTTTACGGCCTTTCATAGCTCGGTCAATTTCCCTTTTAGCCTCGGATTTTTTCAAGGTCTCGCGTTTGTCGTGGAGTTTTTTCCCCTTCGCCAAGGCAATCTGAATCTTGGCGATTCCGTTCTTAAAATAGATTTCCAAAGGGACCAGAGTTAAGCCTTTTTCGATAACCTTTTGGGAAATATCCGCAATTTCACGGCGATGGAGGAGTAGCTTTCGAGTGCGTTTGGGCTTGTGGTTAAATTGATGGCCCAATGCGTATTCTGGAATTTCCGCACCATGAAGCCAGATTTCCCCATCTTCAAAGCGGGCAAAGGCTTGATGAATTTGACAGGGGTTTTCTCGAAGGCTTTTGGTTTCGGTCCCGGTTAGGACCATGCCACATTCCCAGTGATTGAGAATCTCATATTCATGAAACGCCTGCCGGTTTCTGGCAAGCGTTTTGATTTTTGGTTCTTCGCTATCTTTTGAATGCGGCTTGGATTTGGACAATGCCATAGCCCTCCCCGGCTAGGAGCAGGACGGGGCAACGGCCTCGCCGCCCATCTCATAAGTCCGGTTTTGGTTCAAAGGTTTGGCTCCCGGGCCAGTTTCTTGTTTGTGGTTCAAAGCCGCCTTAAGCGAGAGCTGGTAAAGCTTTGTTCCTACCTCGGTGGGATAATCCCCGTTGATACATGCCATGCAGAGGTCGGATTCGGGAAGGTCAATCGCCCGGGGAATGCTGGAAAGGGGCAAAAATAGGAGGCTATCGGCTCCTAGATCTCTGGCCATGTTATTTAAGGCTTCAACGCTTGGATATTTTCCCTGAAAATAACGAGGAGCAAATAATTCTGTCACGGTAGACATATCAATGCCATAAAAACATGGCGCAATAATAGGGGGGCAGGCCACCCGAACATGGATTTCCTTGGCTTTGCCTCGGGTTTTTAAGTCCTTAAGCAATATTTTCATGGTTGTGCTTCGGACAATTGTGTCCTCAATCAGAAGGACCCTTTTGCCCTCAAGGACTTCTCGTAGTGGGGTATATTTCAGTTGAACCCTTTCCGCCCGGTTTTGACCCTCGATAAATGTTCGACCCACATAACGGTTTCGCATCAGCCCTTCAACGGAAGGAAGCCCAAGGTCAAAGGCCATAGCATCCGCCGCCGCTTTGGCGGTATCGGGCACGGGAACAATTACGGTGTCCTTGTCCAAGGGCACCAAACCCAAATCGCGTTCCTGACGCGCAAGCTCTTTACCCAAGCTTGAACGGGATTGGTAAACACTTTTACCGTCGAGGTTGCTTGCCGCATTGGCAAAATAGATCCATTCGAAGAAACAGTGGGATCGTTTTACCTTTTTGGTCAGTTTTTGATGGCGCATTTCACCATTTTGGATGATAATCATTTCTCCCGGTTCCATGTGGTGGATTTCCGAGAACCCCAAATTAAATAGCGCCACCGATTCGCTGGCGGCGGCAAAAAGAGGACCATCGATAGCCCAGCAAAGGGGTCGAAATCCGTTGGGATCCCTTAATACAACCATATCTCCCACGGCGTTGAGAAAAACAAGGTTGTAGGCGCCATCGAATTTTTCCGAAAGAGTGCTAAACACATCGCCCAAATCCGGCGCGTGGTCAATGGATCGACTCAGTACATGGCTGAGGTAATGCATGATGATTTCGGTGTCGGTATTGCGCGTTAAGTGGTAATCGGTCTGGGAAAGCAGCTCGTCGCGTAATTGCGTGTAATTGGCAAGTTGCCCGTTGAACCCAAAAGAAAACCATTTCCATTTGCAACCGTGATAGCGTTCAAAGGGTTGGGCATAACGACGATCATTGGCCCCGCAGGTCGCATAGCGGACATGACCAATGGCAGCCCGTCCCCCAAACTCCCGCATCAGGGTTTCGTATTTTTCATGATGATTTAATCGGAAGGCCTCAATCACGGTCCCGATCTGTTTGTGGGTATCGAGAATCTTTTCGCGTTCAGGATTGAAGCTGCTAAACCCGGCCGCAAGTTGTCCCCGATTTTGCAAGTCGAGTAACATTCGAGGCATTAACCGGGAAACTTGATCCGGTCCCGCGGCGGGTGCCAACTTGGAAAAACCACGATGGGGTAGGTGATAAAGCGCGGCAATACCGCACTCATGCTTTGGTTTGTCGTCCCATTCGTCCATGATGCTTGGGGACATTCCAGAAGCGCCCTCATAAGTCAAAAACCGTGGCGAATGGACCAAGCCCAAATCCCACTTGGTTATCCTATGATCGGATAATAGAGGGCCCAATCCCACCCAAGGAAGAATGTCCCTGTTTCAAGAAAATCCCTAGGTCCAACCCTTGCCTGGTTCAAAGGTTTTGCAGGGTTTGTCCACACTGGGCACGATGACGCAGGAAATGATCCGCCAAAACTAGGGCCATCATGGCTTCACCCATGGGAATATATCGGGGCAACAAACAGGGGTCGTGCCGTCCTTTGGTCAGAATCTCGGTCGGATTCCCTTTTTGATCAACGGTAGTTTGCAACCGGGCAAGGCTGCTTGTGGGTTTTACCGAAGTTCGGCAAAGAATGTCTTCCCCGCTGGATATTCCGCCAAGCATCCCTCCATGACGGTTACTTTTGGTGCCAATGGCGGGGTTTCGTCCCGGATGGGGTTCAAACAGATCGTTGTGTTGACTACCCCTCATGAAAGCGGCGGAAAAACCGCTCCCATATTCAAAACCGGTTACCGCCGGGAGCGATAAAAAGGCCTTGGCAAGGTCGGCTTTGAGTTTGTCAAATACCGGTTCACCCCAACCTGCTGGTACTCCCGTGGCAATGAACTGGGCCGCGCCTCCGATGGAGTCACAATCCAACCGCACCTCGTCAATCAAAGCCATCATCTTTATTGCGGTTTCGGGATCAGGACAGCGGACAGGGGTCTTTTCCACCTGATCCAATGTGATTTTTTCCGGGGAAGAAGTTTGCCAAAGGATTTCACCGATCTGGCAAACCCATCCCAAAACCGAAACTCCTTGCGTTTGTAATAATTTTTTTGCGATCGCACCCGCCGCAACACGACAAATGGTCTCACGGGCACTGGAACGGCCGCCTCCCCGTGGGTCCCGAAAACCAAATTTGGCGTCAAAAGTAAAATCCGCATGACCAGGTCGGTATTTTGCTTCGATACTGCCGTAGTCCTTACTTCGTTGATCGCTGTTCTTAAAAAGTAGGCCAAGGGGGGTTCCGTCGGTCCTGCCCTGATAAATCCCTGACAGGATTTCAGGAATATCCGACTCTTGGCGCTGGGTTGTTAAATGGGATTGCCCAGGCCTTCTGCGGGCCAGATCGGGCAAAAGATCTTCAATTCCTAAGGGCAAACCGGGGGGGCACCCATCCACAATGCAAACATAACCCGGCCCATGGCTAACTCCCGCCGTGGATAATCGAAACAGTTCACCAAATGAATTACCAGCCATAATGATTAATCTATCCCCCTTCCCCCCCACCAATGAGGGGAATTTATGTAAAATTTCTCTGGGTATTTCCTCTTGGTTAGGAATTATTGGAGTATTGCCTTGTCTTCCTTGATTGATCTTCGAAGTGATACCGTCACCCTACCCTCCCCTGAAATGCGGAGATTTATTTCCGAAGCCCCCCTTGGGGATGATGTTTTTGGGGAAGATCCCACAATCAACCGGCTCGAAGAGGAAACCGCCGCCCTTTTGGGCCACGAAGCCGCTATTTTTATGCCATCGGGGACGATGTCCAACCAAATTGCAATAAAGGCTCATACCCAGCCTGGCGATGAACTCCTTTGCGAGGAAAACGCTCATATTTATGTTTGGGAAGCGGGTGGACCAGCTGTCCATTCCGGGGTAACCAGCCGCACCATCGCGGGAAGAGCGGGGCAATTCACCCTTGCCGACCTTGAGGGCAAAATCCGCCCAATAAACGATCATTACACAAGGACAAGGTTGGTCTGCCTAGAAAACACCCACAATCGCGGCGGTGGGAGCGTATTCCCCCTATCGGAAATTCAAAGAATTCGGGCTTGGACAAGGGAAAAAGGCCTGGCATTTCACCTAGACGGCGCAAGAATGTGGAATGCCGCCGTGGCCGGTGGTCACCACCCCTCGGAAATTGCCAAAGAATTCGACACCGTCTCTGTTTGCTTTAGTAAAGGTTTAGGCGCGCCGGTCGGATCCGCTTTGGTTGGGCCCAAAGAGCTAATCGGTCGTGCAAGGCGAATACGCAAATTGTTTGGAGGGGGTTTGAGGCAAGGCGGAATTGTGGCCGCGGGGGCCCTTTATGCCCTTCGAAACAACATTTCCCGATTAAGGGAAGACCATATAAATGCCCAAATCATCGCCAATGCCGTGAGGAACAGTCCCAATTTAATGCTTGATC
This sequence comes from Gemmataceae bacterium, assembly GCA_009691815.1. Taxonomy (GTDB): domain Bacteria; phylum Planctomycetota; class Planctomycetia; order Gemmatales; family Gemmataceae; genus SYLG01. The sequence continues at coordinate 4,482 of SIAL01000162.1, forward strand.
CCGATTGCGTGGAAACCAATTTGGTCTGGTTTCGAGTAAAGCAAGGAAAGGGCTCGGCAGCCACCTTGGCGGCAAAATTGCGAGGTCAGGGCGTTTTGGTTAGCAATCCCTTGCCGGATTTGCTTCGTGCTTGCACCCACCTCAATGTCAATCGAGCCGATTGTGAAAAAACGGCGGCGATGTTAGAGGAGCATTTTCAGTCCCAAGAATAGGTCGTCTGGGACAATTGGGAAAAGGTTTATAGGCCACTTAAGGGTGAAAAACGACTTCACAGGGGACATTTGCCCTCAAAGTCTTCCCAGTTTAACATGTGGTTTTCAGAATTCTTTTGGTTTTTTCCGAACCAAACCAGTCGCGTGGACGATATTAAAGTGGGCAGACTGAGGACGGAGTCCGAGGAAACCCCAAAGGTGAATCCGGGTCATATCTTTCCCTGATTAACACTTTTGACTCTTGATGTCCTTAGGACATCTTTGGTACCCTTCTGTTGGAATCACATTTCTAACCAACGGATGCGGTGGAAAGGGTTTTACAATGAGCATTCATCTCCCTTCACAACTCAATGGGCCACGGAAGAGCGCCCAATCGAGCCAACGCAAAAATTCACCTTTTCGTAACGATCCAGAATTCCGCAAAGCCTTGGTAGAGCGGATCAAAAAGGAGATTGCGGAAGGAACCTACGAAACCGAAGAAAAGTGGGAAATTGCACTTTCACGCCTCCTGGGTTCCATGGACTGCTAATCCGAATTGGTTCTTGAATCGAGTCTGATCTTTCGCCAAACACTCACATGCGACCGGTCCCGTTGCTACCATATCCAAAGGTAGGAAACGAGGTCCGGTTGCAATGCTTCCCAATAGAGTTCCCGTTAATCAAACTCCGGAAGACAAGTTCCGGGAATACCTTTCCAGTCGGGTAAAGCCGCAAAGGTATACCGAGCAACAGCGGGAAATGGTTCGTTATATTTTCGGCCAGCATGAACACTTTGACGCCGACCAATTAATGGTGGACATGAAGGCTGCCGGGCTTATTTTAAGCCGTGCCACGGCCTATCGGACATTAGCAAAGCTTGTGGATGCGGGGCTTTTGCGGCGACTTTTAACAGGTGACAAAACCCGCTTCGAACACGACTATGGCTACCCTGACCATGATCATTTTCATTGCATGAAGTGCGACAAGATGATTGAGTTTCATCTCCCCGAGGTGGATCGAATCCTAAGCGAACTGGCAAGGGAGCATGGTTTCCTTGCGTCTAGGCACAATTTGATTGTTCATGGCACCTGTGAACAATGCAATAAGGCCAAGACTCCCCGAAGATTGCTCGACCTCATTTGAAACTTTTCTTTGACCAAAGGCGTCCGCTGGCCAAGTAAAAAAAAACAAGTAGAATATCTAAGTAAGGGCGCTTAGCTCAGTTGGCTAGAGCACCAGCTCGACACGCTGGGGGTCACAGGTTCGAATCCTGTAGCGCCCAATTTTATTTCTTTCAAAAAAGGGCCACTTCAGGCCCTTTTTTTTCGTTTTTGGCCGCCTCGGTTTCTACGAAACAACCTTTTTTCTTGGGTATTCCAGCGGCTTTACCTTTTAAGCCAAATCCTCATCAATAATGGCCGGATCAGTCCCGCTAGGTTCCCTGGCTAGGGGCGTGGCGGATCCAAACTCGGGGGAGGTCGTCACCCGTGCCAATGGATAAAACTTAAAACCACAAATATTCCCAATGCGTTTGTTGATAATTCATGTGTTTGCTCCATAATGCCCCTATTGCACTATAAAACCCATCCGATGGCGATTGCCTGGCCCCGGGAAGTGTTAAAATGCAGCCCACCGATTTCCCCGTTCGGAAACTCCCCGATCTTGCTTCGCTCTCGACTACATCGAGCCTTATTGGCAATTTAAAAGCCCAATCCCCTGAACAATGGAATGCTTTTGTTTTGGCGTACACCCCCCTGCTTCGATTCTGGATTCGAAGTAAACACATTCCCCCAGCGGACGAGGATGATGTCCTTCAGGAAACCCTGCGATCTGTCGTCAGTGGCATGGGCCAATTCCAAAGGGACCCTCACGGCGGTACCTTTCGTGGGTGGCTTCGAATCATTGTCAATCGCCGCGTGGTGGACAATTTTCGTAATCAGCCTACCGAAGGCTTAGCCCCGCAATCGGTTCTCGATGCCCATCCTGTCCCATCCCAAAAAGAGGACGAGGTGGTCGACGAGGAAGAACAGGCTTTGATCAACCTGAAAGCCCGGGCTATGGAGCTGGTCAGGCAATCCACCAACCATAATACCTGGGAAATGTTCTGGTTAACTGTTGTTGATGGTGTTTCCCCCGCCGAAGTTGCAAGGCAATTCCATGTTTCGCCTTCTGCCGTTCGAATGGCCAAGGCCCGGGTCCTTAACCGCCTTCGAACTCTGTTGTCCGGGGGGTAATCCCAAGGTTACGGTGTTACGCTCTCCTGATAGTTATTCATGGTGCCTCCATTTCATGAAATTCGTAATTAGGTAGGTGGTCAATTGGATTTACAGGGTGGGTGTGAAACGGACGAAGCGCTGGCCAAATGGGCGGTTGGTGATCTATTGCCCGAAGATTTGGAGGAATTCAGCCTTCATGTGGAGTCGTGTCCCCAATGTCAGGCCCGCCTTGCCGAAATGGAAGATCAAACAGACGATTTTGTCCAATCCTTGACCATGATTTCCCTAGCCGACCTCTCCAAGGCCGAAGCGGAGATGGAAATCGCCTCCAAGGCCGGGACGGTTGCCTTTGTTTGTCCCATTCCCGCCAATCCTCCAAAGGATTTCTATCAAACCACACTCAATCCCCCTTGCCTACTCGGTCCCTATGAAGTTCGCGGATTGATTGGCCGAGGCGGAATGGGGGAGGTTTATGAAGCCAAGCATCTGAGGCTTGACCGTTCCGTGGCGTTAAAAGTCATCCGGGGTTACCGACTGGATGACCCGACCTCGCATGATCACTTCCTCAAGGAGATGTCCAATGCCGGCAAGCTCGATCACCCCAACCTGGTCCGAGCCTATGACGCCTGGGAAGCCGACAATTGCCTGTATCTGGTGTTTGAGCTGTTGGAAGGCAAATCGCTACAGCTGCTTTTTGGCCAGGAAAAGAACCAAACCCTGAATGATGTCATGGAAGCGATGGTTGGAATTTGTGCGGGCCTTTTGC
>SIAL01000163.1 GCA_009691815.1 Gemmataceae bacterium
CTGGCTGGACCACGCGTTTGCGTTGGATGGGTCCCTATCCTAGACAATTTAGGTGCCTAAAAGTTTTAAGGCCAAAACGCGATCCATAGGCGGGCCTTTGAATTCAAACCCGGCAGTAAACCTGCCGGTGGCGTGGCGTAATTTGCCGCCCATGTCGGCGGCGTTTGAAACCAACGACGGGGCGCGCAACATTCGCCAATGCGGATGGTGATTTCTGGAACGGACCAAGGCGGGATGCGAAGTAGTCGAAAGGGCGCGATAGCCCAGACCCCGCCACAGACTGGCGCACAGATCACTGATTTTCCTACCCAAGCCCACACCCTGAAAATCGGGGAGGCAAACCGTGCGATGTTCCCTCCTCGCCAAGGGGCCTTTGCCCACAAAGGGCAACCAGGCCGAAAAGGCCACGGGCCCGGCATCTTCATGCACGAGACAAAAGCAGACCGCGGCCCGGTGCAGCGAACCGCTTAGATAGTGATGCGTTTGGAAGCGCCGCCATTGGCTCTTTTCGACCCGTTGAAATTCAAGACGAATGGCGGGACGGGGCCGAAGCGACCTCCAGAGGAAGGTGCCAAGATCGGGCCGGGCAACCCAATCGGGTTGCAGCCATTCAAGGATGTCATCATGGCAACTGGCGGCCACAAGGCGGATGTTGGCCTGATGGATCTTTTTGGCAAAGGCCACACAACCGATTTTGGCGGCGTGGCGATCGACCACCGAGGTGAATTCATCCAGCAAAAGTGCGGAACTGTCCCGGGCAGCAAACGCCAGAGCCATGGCCATCTCGGCGCGAAAACGCTGTCCATTGGAAAGGGTTTCGCGCGGTCTGAGCCACGCCGGGGGGCTGGAGAACCCCACCGCCGACAACAGGGCGGTGATGTTCTGGATGGACAACTCTTGGGGGAATTCGTCCACCACGGCCCGGTCGGTTCGCGGGGGACTTTGCCACGGTTCACCAAACAACGACCGGAGCATGGTCGATTTTCCCGAACCCGACGGCCCCAGAATCAGGCCAATCGACCAAGGGCGGTTTTCTAGTTCGTCCTTGGGAAAAGCACATTGGATTTCGGTGCGGGAGGATTTGGCTTCTCCCAGATCGAACATTCCCCGGATTTGCCGGGTGCGCGGGGATTCGGGCACAAGGATTTCATGAATGTGAACAAAGGACATCGTTAAAATCCCCTTTTAAGAGACCAAGGCCTTCACCGGGATCCCACGCGTTTGCATCTCGGCAAGGAGCAATACCTGCATCGCCTCGTTTTCGCACTCAATCAAAACAAGCCATTTCTCCGGAAGGTTCTTTACCTTTTCGGCTTTATTCTCTTTTTCAAGATCGACCTCTTCAGGCAAAGTTTCAATGCTGGCCCAAAGCGTGGCCAAGGCGTCCTCATCGGTTGCCACCAAGTTTCGAAGGATCTCTAGCGGCCCTCGTTCGGTTTCGGCCAAAGCCGCCAGCGGGTCGATGGACAGGAGCAATTTGCGGGCCTCATCGTCGGTAACATCAAGGATCTCGACGCAGACCTCGCCATTCCCCAAAACCTCACGACGCAAGTGTCCATCAATCAAACGGACCCGGCCCAAGGCATCTCGGTACCCAAGCAGACTTCGGGCAAAACCGACTTCCCGGCCGAGGGCGATCAGCGCCTCTTTCTGAAAGGACCCGTGGATCCGTGGGTTGTTTTCATGAGGCAAAAGTTCGGAGGCCGGCAATTGAATATGCTCCACAATGCGGTTGCGCCAGGGTTTCTTTTCTTTGGGGGCTTCATCACTCATGGGCTGGCTCCTCCTCTTTGGAAACAATGTTGGCTTCCATCAATTCCACCATCCGGCGAAACTCAAGCAGCAGGGTTTCTTGACTTTGGGTCATGCGCCGTAGGAACTCTTCCAGCCCGTCAAGGAAGCCCAGATGCCTTTCGATCAGAGGTTCCAGAACGCGCCTTGCGATCCAGATCGCGGCTTTGTGAAGCATCCACGCCCCGCCTAGAACGAGGGCGACGGGTAGCGGGGTCTGCTCCAAGAAACGCATCCAGTCCATGATTTACTCCTTTGGATCAACCGGCAAAGATCACCCCGCCAACCAGACGCGAAGTTTGGCATTCGGTCTGCCCCATTGAAAGTGATCCACAAAAACGATGGTCCAAATCTTCGTTTCCAGATCGGGTAAAATCACCCTGACGGGATTTCCCAGAGTGTCGGGCCAGCCGTCCCCAAGGACCGTCTCGGGATCCAGATCCAATCGGGCCAAGACGACCACTGATTGAAGCGTTGGGCCTGTGCCAAGTGTCACGGCAAACGGGGTGATTTGGCACCATTGTTTGGAAGTGACGAAGATGTCGATGGGAATTTGGGTTGTCATGGAACGCCTTGCCCATGGCTATTTAATCGCAACAGCCAAGCCTTTCGCCAAAGGAAAACGGGGCCTTTTCGGACTTCTTGAACAAGGATGACCTGAAAGAGGCGGTCTTCTACGGTGACGATCCAGGTGGGGCGGGTTGGACCGGGATCGGCCACGGCACTTTGGGGAGGGAACCAGGCAAGGTGAGTATGGCGAAAGCTGGCCAGAAAGTTTCCGGCCCGCATTCCCGCCTCAAAAACAAGCTGAAGGACGGCTTCCGTCTGCTCGCGAGGCGCCATTCCCACGGGGTCGCCTTCATGAGACAGGGCGACGGAAACAGTGGTTGTGCCCGGAGCGGGCAAGCTTTTACTCATGAGAAAAGGGTCCTTCGGTAGGGGCGAAGGAGGCAAGCGGCGGCGGGAGGCGGGCCTTCCCGGGCGCTTGCGGGGTCTTGTTCGGTTTGCCAATAGGAAGAAGCGGTCCAGAGCGCGATGGCCTCTTGAATGTCGTCGGGAATGGGGTCAAATCCCCCCTCGTAAACGACGCGCACCAGCCTCTCGGGCGGGGTGGTTTCGCCCCAATCGGCGAACCCGCCGCCTAGAAGGACCTGCCCGAGGGGGAGAAGGGCCTCGAAGCTTAGGAGGCGAAGGGAAGAACCTTCGGTGATGGACACAATTTGGTGAATGGGCCCGTTGGGCAACCAAAGTGGATCCCTTTGATAGGAAAGGATAAGGTCGTGGGTGGTTTTGGCGAATTTGCGTCGCGCCCACTTTTCGGCGGCCTGAGAAATTACCCCGATCAGCGTGGCCACTCGGTCGGTTTCCGCAACAGGCCAAGAACTTCGGTTGATGGCCTGTTGAGCGCGAACCACGCTGATCAAGGGATTCATGGGGGCCTCCTCAAACCTTAGCCGATGGCCTGGACACAATCGGCGTGACGAAGATCGCTGGCCGGGCCAAACCGTGGGGCCAAACCGATGGCGACCACCGCCAGGGTCGCGCCCGCCGCCCCGGCCCCAACGGTTACCACCGCCCGAACATAGCGATAGCCCGAGTTTCGGGTGAGGTGCTCTTGGGAGACGCCGATGGCGGCTTGCCTATTGTCCTCGGTGGATGCAATGGTGATGATGGCCCGACCGGGAAGGTCTTGGATCCCTGTGCCCACCGTGTCCTTGGATTCGGCGAGGCGCATATCCACGGTGGTGTCGGTGGCCCCGGCCATGAGCACAAAAAGCGCCGAGCGAAAGCGGCTAAGGTCCACCCAGTCGCTGGCGATGGTAGTGTTATTAAGGGGCTGGGGGTCAATCGCCCCCGCGAACGCGGCCAAGTCATGCGAACGAATCGTCATCATTTCCTCCTTTGGAGTTCTTTCATGGGTTTGTAATGGAAACGATCAATTCAACCACACATAGGGACTCACGGCGGTGATGGTGTCCGCCAATATCAGGGAACTTTTCATCCATGGCTGACCATCCACCCGAACCGTGAACCGCCACGCCGATTGATTCGTCGTGAAGGCGATATGTTCGGAGAAGGCAATCTCCACCTGGCGGCGATCGCCGATGAGATAGTGCTCGAAATTGACCAGACAGACATCCCTCGCGGTTCCCAAAGCGGGGAGTTTTTCGCTGGTAAGGACCGGCAGGCCAAGAAGCATCATTCGGGGTTTGTCGCCGAAGTTGGCCATGAACAGGTTGTTGCCGCCCAAATCGCTCATGGCGATCAATTTTTCGATCACCGTGGGATGGATCACCCAGGCCGCCCGGTCGGGGCCATAGCCGGGCAAAAACCGCGAGAGCATTTTGGTCGCATCGGTAAACCCAAAGGACGAAGAGGTGGCCCGATTGACGGAAACCGCCGCGGCATTTCCGCTGGCGACGGCGCCAAGGGGTTTGCCCACGCCATCTCCCCGGAGAAAGGCATAGTCCTCGTGCCAGGCAATCGCGGCGCCAAACAGGGCCGCCAAAAGCGCCTCGACCCCCATCGGGGAATCTTCGAGAATGGTATTGGAAACCTTGGAATAGCCGGACAGTTCATGGGCCACCATCTCGATCTGCCGAAAGGTCGGTTCGGTCTGGTTGAGAGGCCCCCCTTCCTCGGTCCACCTAGCCACCAGCCCGGCAAAAAGGGCCGAATCGCCCGAGGCCGGGGTGCCAAAGGTGTCAAGCACCGGCACATGAACCGACCGGCTTGCCATGGGTATCACGGTCGCCCTTGGACGCACCACGGCCCTTTCACTCGACATGGCATAGAGCCTTGGCAAAAACTCCTCGGGAACGAGGTAGCCGCCCTGAGCTCCAGACGACCCGGTTAAAGACGCTTTTACCGATCCGTATTTTCGTTCAATGGAGGCTTCATCCCCGCGCCGTATTTCAAAAAGCCAATCGCCAAGGGTCCGATCACGGCGGTTGGTGTCGGATTCGCCCGCGTCGCCAAACAGGCGTTGCACGGCCCCTTTTCTGGAGAGGGTTTTGGTACGCGCCGCCTCGTCAATCCGCCGGTCCATTTCGCGTTCCAACCGCCCGAGATATTCGGTCGACTCCAGCACCGGCGCCGTCGACATTGCCAATTCCGTTTCCTCGATCATCAGCTAGCCCTCCACCAAAAAGCGTCCTTTGGCCAACCCCATTGGCGGCCATGTCTTCGAGCTTAGCCCGGACTAGCACCATGGTGTAGGTGAATGCCCCGGAGAATTTCGGCTTTTCGCAAGATCCGTTCCGTTCGCGATCTTTTGAGATCGGAAATAGTATCGTCAAGGACGATGGCACCGGGATTGGCGGGCATCCAACAGACCGCGTATTCCAGCAAAAGCCACTTGTCAATCACGCGCCTGGCACCGGCCCAGCCTGATCGCCTCTCCTCGGCAAGGGGCGGGCGCTCGGACAACACGACAAAGCCGACCGACTTGCCCACGGCCAAACCGGATCGAACCAGACCCAGGGCCACATCGGGAATCCAATCCCGGCCGGGGGGATGATCCTCTGGTTTTTTTGGATAATGCGTTGCCGCCACTATGCCCCGAATTCCATCCCGTACTCGCAACTTGCGCCAGAGGGAACGGCCCACCGGGGCTTGGCTATAATCGTGATTTAGGGTTACTATCGGGTTGGCGGCAAAGACCGATTCGTCCATCCCCGTGGCAAGGAGAACATCCCCCTGGAGGTCGACGATTTCGGTGCTGATCCAGGAAAGATCGACCCTTGATGGAGGTCCCGTAACCGCTAGGGAACTCGGGCCAGGAACCACCGACCGGCGGATCAGTTCGGGCTGATTTAGGCCAAATCGGTTTGCCAATAGGGTTTGGGTTCGTTCGTCGAGAAGAGACGCGTTTTCTTGGACATGATCCATGCCAACCTCCGGAAAAGGGGATTTCCGTGAGGCTAATCGATTCTTTCACGCAGGTGCAGAGAGGGTTGGTGGGACCGCGCGGTTTGTCATCCGGCGCCGGATGGGCCGACACTTTCCCTATGGGATTGTGCCAAATCCTGTTTGAACAACCCCGTGGACGGTGGGCCCATCTCCTAGACCTTGACCTCGGCTTTGTGGCGGACGATGGCGGCGATGATTACACCCGCCGCGGCGTTTTCCAACAAGCCGTTGAACAGGGCATCGGTAATAAAGGCTTGGGAGAACCTGTACCAGATCAAATAGGAGGCGTCGATGGCCAGCCAGGAAAACATTCCCATGGCGATTACCGCCAATAAACGAACCGCAAAGGATTTTTCCGGAGCAAACTGGGAAACAATCCAAGCCATCAAAAGGGCTCCAAGAATGTTGGTAGCCAATTCCTTACCCAGCGTTTGAGGGCTCATCATCTCCTCGCCGGTGGGCATTACGATCACCATTCCGGAGGGGCCCTTTTTGTAAACCTCGTTGAGCCGTTCTTGCTCTTTTTTCGTCGCGTCATGGGCGACATGGGGAAAGGCGTACATTCCCGCAGCGGCGTTTTGTTGACTAAAGGCGCGGGTAAATTCCTCTTCATCGGGTAACTTATCAATGGCCCGTCCGCACCAATTGAGCACCGTGTGGGTGAAGGCGCTGACAAAAAAGATAACCAAGCCACCCAACACACCGCCAAGCAGAATGCGCGTCGACATGATCAACCCCCTAGTTTGGAACACTCTCCATAAGGAGCCACTCTCTCAACAAAAAGGATAGGCAAAAGGGCACGAAAACCCAACTCGCCTGTCCTAATTTTCCTTTGAGGGATAGAGATTCCAGCTCCGGTCCTAAATTTTGGTTCGCCGGGAGGGTTTGACCCCCAGTTTGATTCGGGGCGGATTGATGAAATCACAAAGGGGGTGGGGCTTGCCCTTTTGATTTAACAATTCCCCCAAGGTCGCTTCCTTGAATGTTTTTTCAAGCAAAGCTAGGGCATCATCAATTTTTCGGTGCAAAGGGCAAAGATTGGTTAAGTGGGAAGCGAGGTCGAGGGGACAAGTCTTAATGCGGCGCATGGGTTCCACCGCCTCCAAAACATCCCAGAGGGTGATGCTTCCGGGATCCCTAGCAATGATGAAACCGCCATTGGGCCCGCGTTGGCCGTTGAGAAGTCCGCCTTGGACCAGTTGGCGCAACACCTTGGCAAGGTAGGCGGATGGGACCTTGGTTGCTTGGGCAATCAGAGGGTTGGGCTGAGGTACTTTTGCCTGATCGGCGAGGTAGGCCATAGCCCGAAGGGCATATTCAACAGTCTGGGAAAACATGGAAGAGACTCCGGAAGGGCCGGGGAAAAGAGGGGATGGGAACGCTATCTGGCAGAATTAGGACAAAAAGGTCTTGATATCTTCTTTGCCCCCCCTATTCTTATTGCTAAGGTCCCAATTTCCCATTCTACATTTTTCCCCTCAAAGGAACTCTCCCATGACGATTGCAACCCTTGCCATGGAAAGCATTGACGAACCCCGTTTGGAATCCGACACCGATTATCGGGTGGGCTACCTCACCAAGTTTATGGGTTTTGGCCCCGACGATGTCCAAGCCATCCATGACTCCGCCGCCCACCTCGCGCCTCTGGTCCCCTCGTTGGTCGATGCCGTTTACCTCAAACTTTTCGGCTTCGACGCCACCAAGCGCCACTTCATGAGTCGTAATGCGGGTTACAATGGGGCATTGGCCGTCACGCTTTTAGACCTGACCCTTGATCATCCCCAGATCGCCATGCGCAAACAGCACCTAAGCGCCTATCTCGTTCGCCTTGTGACAGGAGCCTACGACAGCAAGCTGAACGCCTACCTCGACATGGTGGGCAAGATTCACACCAACAAAGCG
>SIAL01000164.1 GCA_009691815.1 Gemmataceae bacterium
AGGGCAAGGTGCATATGCACGACCTCCACGCCACCATTTTACACCAACTGGGGATGGATCACGAACGCCTTTCTTTCCGCTTTGCCGGGAGAGACTTTCGCCTGACCGATGTCCATGGCAGGGTGGTAAAAGAAGTGATTGGGTAGTGGGAATCAATGGTAAAATCCCTGCAACACTCCCCGGTAGTATTCCGAACAAAAAGTGGCGGAGTTTTCCCGTTAGGACAAAGGTGACATAGGGAAGAACGCGGTATTTTAAACGAATTCAAACCGAGCCCGGAACGGATCCCGGTTTACACTGACAAGTCCCGGGTTAGGACAGTTTCCCGCCTCAATGGGCCAAAAGCAAAAAATCCCTTACGGAACCAATTGCTCCGTTCCGTTCACAATAGGAATGGGTATCGAAAGCCAATTGTCACTCCACCGTAGCGGGTTTGGTAGTTGGGGCACTAAGTTTTATCTTTCATTTCCCCCCCGTTTGTACTCCAATTTTCACTGGGCCGACCTCGTATTCCCCATGGCCGGTAAAATGTGCCTCAAAAGGCACACAATTCTAGGCCGAAACCCTTTATAATGCCACACATTCACCTAATCCCGTTATAAACTGAAAAGATAGAAAAGTGAACCTAACCTCAGAAAATCTAGGTAACGATCTTTTTTTTGGAACGGAGATTGGGGGCCGATTATGTTCCTCGGTTTAACTGCTGTCTTATTTGACTTGGACAACACCGTTTACGGTTATGACGAATGCCATGAAGGTGGATTGCGGCAGTCTTTCGAAGTCGGGCGAGATTTGCACGAAAACTTTGAGACTTTTCAGAAATTTTGCCTAACCTACGAAGCTGCAAAGAATCAGGTAAAATTGCCCCTGAAAGGAAAAGCAGCTGGACACTGTAGGTTTCTTTATTTCAAAAACCAAATTGAATCGGCCTTTGGCCGAACAAGGCATCATGAAACAGCAAACCTTCACAATGCCTATTGGGAGGGTTATTTTGCAAAAATGGTCATTGAGCCGGGAAGCAAGGAATTGCTTACCCGTTTGCGAGATAAAGGCGTCCCCACGGCTTGGGTGACAAACTTTACCACAGAACGGCAGTTTCAAAAACTGGAAAGGCTCGGACTTATTGATGCCACCGATTTTTTGGTTTCCTCAGAAGAGGTTGGGAGTGAAAAACCTACACCGGAGGGAATCTATCGGGCCCTTAAACTCCTCGGAATTCAACCTTCTCCTAGTGTTATTTTAGTGGGAGACAACCTTGGCGAGGACCGCGAAGCGGCTAGTTCGGCAGGTGTTGGCTTCATTTGGTACCGAAAAAATTCCATAATTGAATTAAACCCCCAATACTCCTTTCCGAGTGCCGAATCTTGGCACCAATTAAAAGAACTTTTATTATGATAATTCATTCGACTGATCTTTGTGATCTAGTAGAAATGTCATTTTTTGGTGGTCAAAATGTCCTATTATCTCAGGGGGGTGGAGGAAACACATCGGTAAAAAATTCAGCAGGCACTTATTTATGGATCAAGGCTTCAGGTTTTAGACTTTCAGAGGTCACGCATCTATCAGGGTGGCTTGGCGTTTCCATCAATAAACTAAATAGGGGCCTAAAGGACTCCTTTTTGGATAAATTATCCCTGCGTGAAGCCCATGAGATTTCAACAAAGCGGGTTCAAGAGGCATCCTCCGAAACCTCATTGCGTCCATCCTTGGAAACCACCTTTCATGCGTGGTTGCCTGATAGATTGGTACTTCATACCCATTCCGTTTGGGCAAATTGTTTTTCCTGCATGAAAGGTGGCAATAAATTATTGTCTGATACCCTGCAAATCGCTTGGATTGAGTATGTTACCCCAGGATTTTTATTGGGAAAGGCTGTTGCTGAAAGCTACGCCAACCAACAAAATAATTCCTTCCTTTTAGAAAACCATGGTTTAATAACAACAGGGGCCTCTCCTTCTGAAGCAATATGCCTTCATGAGACCCTAAGGCCGATTGCGGAGAGGATTTTTGGTAATTTTCCAGACCATACCTCTATTACACCTCCGAATCGGGAAATCACCACTTGGGCAAATGAGTTCAAACATGCCTGTTTAACAATGGGCCATTTGGTTACTGCAAGGCCTCCATTACGGGATTATCTACGGTCAAAAACCACTATTTGTCCAACCCAAGGGGCTTTGGTGCCGGATGATGTTGTTTATGGAATACATGCCGTCAAAATCATTCCAGGCGGAACGGGAGGCAAAGATTGGTTTAAAATCCACGGGCCAAGCCCCGGCATGGAGGTCTTTTGGTTAACTGACCTAGGTTTTATATTGGTAGGGCCAACCGAACAAGCTGTGAATACAATGGAAGAAAACTTATTGGCAAATGTAATGCTTCACGACTTGATTCAAAGGGTAGGAAATGTTTGCCACCTCCCACAGGAAGAAGTCGATTATTTAGTCGGAATGGAGTCCGAGCGGTATCGGCAAATGGTAGCTTTATATAAAACCACTTAGGAATTTCCAAATGCAAGTAGTGGTTCCAATGACCGGGCGCGGGTCTCGATTTGCTGCCGCAGGTTATGATAAAATAAAACCTCTTATAAAGGTTGATGGTATTCCAATCATTGAACACATTGTTCGACAATTTTCGAGAGAAACCGATTTCCTTTTCGTTTGCGCAAACGATCATCTTGAATGTACTTCCCTAAAGGAAGTGCTAATGAAAGTCGCACCTACCGGGCGAATTGTCGGCGTTGATTATGAAAAAAAGGGACCTGTCTGGGCAGCCTTACAAGCGGCAGATCATATCAAAGATGATATTCCTACTCTTTTGCATTATTGCGATTTCGCAGTCTTTTGGGATTTCGAAGAATTCAAGAAGACTATGAAAGCCTTGGGCCCGGCAGGCTGTGTTCAAGCATATCGTGGGTTTCACCCCCATCTGCTTGGGCCAAATAAATACGCTAACATGCGTGACGACAAGGGATGGATGTTGGAAATTAAGGAAAAACATATTTTTTCGAAGGACCGTTTTTCCGAATATTCGTCCACGGGGGCTTACTACTTCCAAAGTGGTAAACTACTTAAGGAAACATTTCGACTTGCGATTCAAAACGATTTATTAACAAATGGTGAATATTATGCTTCTACCCCTTTCAATCTTTTATTGGAACAGGCAAAGCATGTTTGGATTTACGAAGTTCCCTATTTCCTCCAATGGGGAACCCCTGAAGATTTGGAGGAATACCAGCATTGGTCAGATTATTTCAGGTTGGATGTCTTTTGGAAACCTCGCCAACGATATCCAAACTTGCAAATATTGATGCCAATGGTGGGGGCCGGCACTCGTTTTAAACAAGAAGGTTATCAATTGCCAAAGCCATTGGTCCCCGTAGCTGGGGTGCCAATGGTGCAAAGGGCTTTAGATAGTTATCCATCTGGTGCCAAATGGGTTTGCGTAATGCGGAAAGAAGATGCGGTTAACCCAAAAATCGTCTCAATCGTGCAATCCTCGGAGCGAAACCCAAAAATTGTTTCCATTGAAGGGATGACTGAAGGGCAAGCAACGACTTGTCTACTGGGATTTCCCTATTTAAATCCAGAGGCCCCTCTTTTAATCGCCCCGTGTGATTCCTCTGTCATTTACGACGAATTGAAGTTGAATTTTCTAATCGCTGATCAATCCATTGATTGCTTAGTTTGGACCTTTCGAAATCATCCTCACGCTAACAGAAACCCAAATCAATACGGTTGGGTCCAAGCTAATCGCAACGGTCAGATTGAACGCATCTCTTGCAAGGTTGCATTGGGACCTAATGTAAAAACCGATCCTGGAATTATTGGTATCTTTTGGTTTCGAAAGGCCAGATATTTTCAATCGGCAGCAGAAGACCTGATTCGCCAAAACCGACGGGTTAACAATGAATTTTATGCTGATTCTGCAATTGAAGTCCTTTTGGAACAGGGTCTTAAGGCTTGCCTATTCGATGTTCATCGATTGATTTGTTTTGGCGTTCCACAAGATGTTAAAACATATGATTATTGGGAAGCATATTTTCGCAAATCAAACAACCATCCCTATGGAAAAATTCCGTGCCTGAAAATCTAATTAAAATTTCCGTTATACTTCCGTGTTATAACGAGGGAGACGGATTAGTGGAATTAATCGCTGCCTACCGGGCGGTATGGCCAAGTTTTTCTTCTGAATTAATTTTGGTCGATAACGGTTCAACGGACAATTCGGCATCAATATTGGCGCTTGAACTCGCCAAACCTGAAAACGAATTTACTAGAACTGTCAGAGTTGAAAAAAACCAAGGGTATGGCCATGGCATTCTTACGGGATTGCGAGCCGCTAGGGGAGAATTTCTAGCATGGTCGCATGCGGATCTGCAATGTGCTCCTGAGGATGTTTTTGTCGCTTTCGAAAAAATAATGAGAATGCCTGACCCTCAAAAATCTCTAATCAAGGGCAAGCGTGGTCGCCGTAGTATTGGGGAGGAAATTGTTACAAGTGGAATGTCGCTTTTCACAATTTCTACACTATGGTCCTGGTTGACCGACATTAATGCGCAACCCAAAGTGTTTCACCGATCCATGATGAATCTACTTCCATACCCACCTGACGGATTCCCTTGGGATCTTTATGTTCTATATCAAGCCAAACGGGCAAAATGGCAAACAGCATCCATTCCTGTAACTTTTGGAATTCGAAAATATGGCCGATCAAAATGGGCATTTGGCTTCATTTCAAGGTGGCGGGCAATTTTTAGAATGATGCGGTATATTTTGGTGTTGCGTCTTTTACCAACAGGAATTCCACCAAAACCAAATGGGAACCACTCCAAATGGAACTAATTCCAAACTCAAATACAAAAAATTCATTTTCAGTCACCTGGTCATTAAATCGACTCTATCGTAACCCGTCGATCAAAGCAATCTTAAAAAGTCCTATTTTTTGGCTATTCCTTGCACTTAAATTAATTTTTGGAACTTGTTTTGCATCGACATTTTTAAGAGATTATTTTGCTCCATTTGTTAATTATTTTGTAGATAGTGGATTTTCCAACCCATGGGAATATTTCCTTAATAAAGGAGAACCAAATAAATTCCCATATCCTTCATTTATGCTTTACCTGCTTGCAATTCCTCGTTGTATATTTTGTTTTATTTTGCCAACAGATTGGAGTGCTATAACATTAGCAACATTATTTGTGTATCGTCTTCAATTGATTTTTGCGGACTTTGTTATAACAATTTTATTGGCGCACTGGTTTCCGCATCGAATAAAGTTGGTCTTATTGGTTTACTGGTGTTCTCCTTTGTCTTTTTATATAACATATTGGCATGGGCAGCTTGATGTGTTGCCGACCGCAATTTTCTTTGTTTCACTTGTTTTACTCCGCAAACAAAAAATATTGTTATTTGCACTATTCTTTGCCATGTCTTTAGCAACAAAATCCCATTTATGGGTTGGCTTTCCGTTTATTTCCGTATATTTATTGCGCCGGGTTGGCCCGGGCCGTACATGTCGCCTTACTATATTAATAATTGGAATGACATTAATACTACAAATGCCATGGATATTATCTCCTGGATACCAAATCATGGTTTTTGGATCGGGTGAGCAGTCCCGCGTTTTTTCATTTTTATTACAACTAGGTAATAATGGTCCAATTTTGTTTGCTGTTCCTGTAGTTTTAACTATACTATTCCTTAAATTTCAATCATATTCTAAAACAAATTTTGACCTTCTTGTCGCATATTTAGGAATTGTTTTCTGCGTATTTGTGTTGCTTAGCCCACCCCGCCCTGGATATTTTTTATGGTCATTGCCATTTATTGTGTTCCATTATGGCCGCCAAATTAATAGAAACCTAACTCCATATTATCTCTATTGTTTTTTTGGATTGGTGTTTTTTTTAATCAGTAATGATAGCGACATTCTTGATTCACTAGGACTTTTAAATACAGAATATCAAAAACAAAAACCCACCACTTTGTTTGCATTATTTTCGTTAAATAATGAAGTAATCGATAATATTCACAATTTGTCATTCGGAATTATGTTTGCGTCAATGGTTTTAATATTAATTTCATTATACACATTTGGTGTCCAAAATAATACCATTCATCAGATGCGAACAAAACCTTTTTTAATTGGGTTGGCTGGTGATAGCGGATCAGGAAAGGACACACTTTGCCATCTGATGGAAGGCACTCTGGGCAAAAACCGATGCACAACGATTTCGGGAGATGATTACCATCGGTGGCCCCGTGGGCACAAAATGTGGTCGATCCATACCCATTTGGATGTCCGGGGCAATGATTTGGTTAAGCAAAAGAACCATGCAATTGCAATTGCCCGTGGAGAAGGCGTTCGCAAAGGGACTTATGACCATGCTTCCGGTAATTTCAAACCGGAGGAGTGGATTGATCCATCGGCTTATGTCATTTTCTCAGGGTTGCACACCCTTGCGTTGGAATCCCAAAGGGCACTTTATGATATAACCATTTTTATTAATCCTGGCGAATCCCTGAGGCGAACCTGGAAAGTGCGCAGAGATCAGGAAGAACGAGGGTATTCACCTTCTGAAATTCTTTTAAAAATGGCAGAAAGGGAACCAGATCGAATCAAATATATTTTGCCACAAGCAAACCATGCGGACCTTGTGGTTTCCTTCCAATGTAAAAGCCAATCAGATCCGATTTTTTCTGAAATTTCCCAGGAATTGTTTTTAGAAATAACCGGTTCAAATGGATTTCCCTGGGGACCAGTTGTAGGATTATTGGGAGGGGTAGACACACTTGAAATTGAACATGAGGGATTTTTATCCACTACTCGGCAATCTATCATTTTTCGGGGGACTATAAGTGCTGCGATGATTCAAACAGTCGCAGAGGAACTTATTCCGACTTTAGATGAAATGTCGGATGGTCCGGTTTTTGAAAAGGACTTGAATGGTTGCCTGCAGCTGGTTTTGTTGGTTTCATTAGTGGATAAACTTCAGTAAAAGGTCAAAAATTTCCATTGGGGGCTGATTGCGAAGCCAATGACTTACATTCAACACCGTGTTAACACCTTGGAAGAATTACGAAGTATACCGTTAGAATACGGCGTTGAGGTGGATCTCCGTGACAATGGCAGCCGTCTAATAATGAGGCACGACCCGTTTGGAGACGGAGAGGATTTTGAACCGTTTCTTGCGGAGTTCAGAAATAATGGTCCACTGGTTTTAAACATAAAAAGCGAAGGGATTGAATTCCGAATTATCCATCTTTTGGAAAGATATAAAGTTATGAACTATTTTTTCTTGGATTGCTCTTTTCCAATGATTAGAAAAATGATAAGCCAAGGGGAAAATCAAATAGCCGTTCGATTTAGCGAATTTGAGCCCATTGAATCGGCACTCGCTTTGTCAGATCAAGTTAAATGGGTATGGATTGACTGTTTTACAAAAATGCCATTGACGAAACAGTCCTATGTGCAATTAAAAGCAAAATACAAACTTTGCCTGGTTTCACCAGAATTACAAGGGCAACCAATTGCCAATATCAAGTCATTTAACGATCTTCTTGAGCCTTATCCTATGGATGCAGTATGCACAAAATCACC
>SIAL01000165.1 GCA_009691815.1 Gemmataceae bacterium
GCCGGGTTTATCGCCTTGTGCAAACCCTTGTTCGCCGTGATCTGAAAAGCTTCCGGAACCGCCTCGATACCATTTAATACATGGGTAATGGTCGGTCCCAAACGGACCCGACCCGAGGCGACTAGGCGCACCGTGTGTTCCAAATGGGCCTTGGTGCTAATATCGGGAAATAGGTAGCGGAGGCTCCGTTCCCGCAAAAGATCGACATCCAATTCCAAAGGGCCGCCAAACCAAGAAACGCCAATCACTTTTCCGCCGGACCGAACCGAGTCGATGGCTTGTCTAAGGGTTTGGGTCCCGGCCAACCCCTGTTTGGGACTGCCCCCCGCACATTCAAAAACCACATCTCCACCATTGCCCTCGGTTAGGTCCAAGATCGCCTCAACCACATCGGTGTTTCGTGCATTGATCGCATGGTCCGCCCCGAGCTCTTTGGACATTAGGCAAGATTCTTCGCGGACATCCACCGTGATAACCCTACCAGCCCCGCTGATTCGGGCGATTTGCAAGCACTCAAGCCCCATGCTTCCCTGACCAAATAGAACCACCGTGTCGCCCATCTGTATCGAAGCCGTTTCAACTGCGGCAATGCTGTCACTTAAGGATTGCAAACAGGCGGCTTCGCTGTTTGAAATGGCATCATCGACTTTGACCAAAGCAATGGCAGGCAAAAGAGCCAATTCGCTAAAACAGCCGGGCAAGTCAAATCCGATTACTGGTCCCTTGCGACAAAGATAACTTCGCTCGGACAAACACAACGGACATTTTTCGCAGGGGAGTTTGGCCCGCGCCGCCACCCGGTCGCCTACCTTAAAACCAGAAACGCCTTCCCCCATCTCAACAATGCGGGCGCAAAACTCGTGACCAAAAAGCTGGACGGGGGCCTCCGTGGCAAAACGCTTTTTGATCCGATCAAAGGCAAGAGTCGGTATGCCAAAGGCAAGTTGGGCCTCCGTCACACTGGGTTGGACGCAAAGGGGTTCCACGATCACATGGCGAGGTAAAAGGGTCGGGGGAGGGACATCATCGAGTCGCATATCGTTGAAGCCATAAAAACGCCAAGCTTTCATATTTTATTCCTTTAGAGATCGTCGTAATAGTTGTTAAAGCCTACCTCAATACTTAAAACCGAAACGGTCGGTTCAGGTTGTTACACTTAGGCGGACAAACTTTTGCAAAGAGTGGCAATCCGGGGAAACGAGTCCTCGGTTGCCCCCCGCCGACATGACAACCTCCGCGACATAGACATCGCCCCGGGAATCAAGGCAAATATCATGCGGAGCAAAAAAGTCACCGGGGGCGGTGGGATTGTCGCCTCCTCCCCAACGATTGACAAGTTCGCCTTTAGCGTTGAAAACGCTTACCCGGCCGCCAGTCGCTTTGGCAGAGGGAGCCGAGGTCCCCGGCCACATTCCGGCACGGTAACCGAGTTCCGCGACAAACAAATTGCCAATCCGATCAAAGGCGATTTGGCAAGGTCGGGCAATGCCTTTCCACTCGTCCAGAAATTGTCCAGTTGGGGAGAAAAGTTGGATCCGGTGGTTTTCCCGATCTGCGACAAACACCGTTCCCTTTTGATCCACCGCGATCCCGTGGGGTACTTGAAAGGCACCAAGTCCATGGCCTGGTTCTCCCCAAGAAAACAATAACCGACCATCCGAGGTGAATTTGTGAATGCGGGCGTTTCCGTAACCATCCGAGACATAAATATCCCCCTCGGCGGAAAGGGCGACATTGGTCGGAAAATGAAAGGGTAGTCCGGCCAATTGAATCGTTCGATAATCAATGCTGGTGGCCCCGGTAATCGAAGGCTTCCCGCTGGTCCCCAATGTCATCAAGAGCCTACCCTCGGGGGTGAATTTCCTCACGGTATGGTCGAGATCGTCGGTGCAATATACCGAATCATCCGGTCCAATGGTAATACCGTGGGCCCGCGCAAATACGCCCTCGCCCCACGAGGTCACGAAGGATCCGTCACGGTCGAATACCATGATCGGATGATCACCCCGATTGAAAACAAAGACTCGGTCTTTGGAATCGGTCGCGATGGCGGCAACCTCGGTCCAACCCCAATTGTCCGGCAATTGGGCCCAACCGCTATTCGCCTCGTATGGGCTATTCGCCTCGTATGGGACGAGGGAGTCATTTTTTTCGGTCATCTGGCTTTAGTTCCCCGCCTTTTGGGGGTGAAATCCTTGCGTTTTGAGGCGAATGCGAAACAGACTTTTGTCGATGGTGACATAGAGCAGATTGCTATCGGTGCCACCGCCAAATTCGACATTGCTAGGTATCCCTTTCCAATCTTCGAAGAGGCCGGATTGATTGATTGGTCCTGTTGGGATGAAGGCCAATTCCTTGCCTTTTGGATTAACGACCAAAATCCCGGGACGCGAGAGGCTCCTTGAGGCGATGTAAAGATTTCCTGTGGCATCCACCCGCATTCCATCACTGCCGTTTTCTTTGCCGAAATCGATGACCGTTTTCCTTGGACCGTTTACTCGTCCTTGGTCATCCAATGGAAACGAATAAATTTTCATTGCTCCTCGTTTTGGCTCCGGGTCCGATGGGCTAAGGCGGTTACCACCGTTGTTGTGGTCGGCGACATACATGGTAAGCTGGTCCGGGCTAAGGGCAATGCCGTTTGGTTTTTCCACTTCGCAAGTGATCTCGGAAACGCTTCCATCTTTTTCGATGCGGTACACCGCCTCATGGGCCAATTCGCGGGGTTCGGTTCCGCCGTAACGGGGATCGGTGAAGTAAATGAGCCCTTTCAGGCTCACACACATATCGTTTGGCGAATTGAATCGTTTGCCCTGATAGCGGTCGGCAATTGGTTCGCTTTGACCGGTTTTCAGATTCCAGCGTCGTAGGCTACGGGTGCCTCCATCCGCGCCATCACAGGAAAGAAGGTTGCCGACAAGGTCGAAAGCCAAGCCATTTGATTTTCCCGAATTGCTGGTAAAAGTGGTCGTTTTCCCGGTTGTGGGATCGAAACGAAGAATCATGCCATTTTCTTTGCCAAAGGGAAGATCGGTAAAATAGATGCTGCCGTCGGGAGCGAGAGCCGGGCCTTCGGTCAGCCCGCTGTTGAGGGCCATTTTCCTGATGTGGATTCTTTCCAAAACGGCACCCTTTGGAACAATGGGGTTTTCCACCAATGAGTCAGCCCTTGCAGAAGTTGGGCAAAAAAGACAAAAGACGAGATAAATTCCTAGAATTCGGTTTCGGTAACTCATGCTAAAATACCTTTCACAATATGGGCATCAAGGACGCCGGTAAGTCGCTCTCTAAGGCCATTATCCATAACGAACAATTGATCGTGGTGAAGCCCAAGGAGGTGAAGGATGGTTGCGTGCCAGTCCGCGACGCTGACCCGGTTTTCCACGGCGGCGAGGCCGATCTCATCTGTGGCGCCATATGCGGTACCGGGTTTTATCCCCGCCCCCGCCATCCAGGTGGTAAAGGCGTTTTTGTTGTGGTCCCGGCCTGCTTTGCGTTCGTCTTTGTCCGGGGACAATTGGGCGATGGGGAGCCTGCCAAATTCTCCACCCCAGACCACCAAAGTACTATCGAAAAGGCCCCGTTGTTTTAGGTCACCCAACAAAGCGGCAATCGGTTGGTCTGTCCTTTCACAGGCTTTTTTCATGTCGCTGGCCAACCCTGTGTGGTTATCCCAAATCTGGGCGTTGATATAAAGCTGAACAAATCGCACGCCGCGTTCCACCAGTCGCCGGGCAATAAGGCAGCGACGGCCATACGAGTCGGTCGGTTCACGGCCAATGCCGTAAAGTTCTTTGGCCTCTTTGCTTTCGCCGGAAATATCAAGGGCATCGCTTGCAGCCAACTGCATCCTCGCCGCCAGTTCATAGCTTTCCATCCGGGCGTCGAGTGTGGGTTGGCCGGGTCGCATTTTTCGATGCAATTTGTCCAGTTCGGTGCGTAATTTGACCTCGGTTTGGATAACCTCCAAGGGCCGTTCCACCTCGGGGCGCAGGTTTAATACGGGCGAACCGGTTGGGCGAAAGCGGGTACCCTGAAAGGTTGGCGGCAAAAACCCGGCCTGCCAATTTTCCACACCGTTGATGGGTAACCCTAAAGGGTCATCCAGGACAATATACGCCGGCAGATTTTCGGATTCGCTTCCCAATCCGTACACCACCCACGAACCCAGCGTAGGCCGCCCCGGACCCATCTTCCCCGATTGGATGAGGTAAATGGCGGGTTCGTGAGTCAGGTTGGTGGTGTGCATCGATCGGATAAAAGCAATGTCATCGACTTTTTTGGCCAAGTGGGGCATGGCATCCGAAACCCAAGCGCCGCTTTGGCCATGTTTGGCAAAACGAAAGGGGCTTTTCATCAAAGCTCCAGCGCTTTGCGGGTTTTCCACCTCCCCAGCGATCTTGTCGAAGTAGGTTTTGCCATGATTTTTATCGAGGAACGGTTTCGGATCGAACAGATCCATTTGGCTCGGCCCACCATTCATGAAAAGGTGGATTACCGACTTTGCCTTCGAGGGAAAGTGAGGTTGACGGGGCTTGAGGTTGGCAGGCTCGGTGGCGAATCCTTCCGAGCCAAAAAGCTTGGAAGAAAGCGAGGAATCTTGGTTGAACAAATAGGCAAGGGCCGCACCGCAGATGCCTCCCGGCACTCTGTTGAACAAATCCCGTCGGGTAAATACCGGGGAGCCCAATGGGTTTTTTTCAGTCATCGGGTTACCGTGGGTTAATCCAAATAAAGGAAATCCGCAGAGTTAATGATCGCGTGGCAATAGTCCGTTAGGGCCTTTTGCCGAAGGCCTTCAGGATTGGGAAGGCCGCCGTGGATCGGTTGACTGGTCCAGTTTTCAAAAAGGGTTTTCAAGGCAGTCACTCCCAGAGACAGTTCTTTGGGGCTTGGTGGCCGACTAAGGGCGATCAAATAAACGCGCTCCACCTGTTGCTCGGGCTTGCTTCCAACTTCGCCTTTCACCCGTGTTGCGAAATGTTCGGCAAGTCGAAAGACCATGCCATTATTCATTAGGTGGAGGGCTTGGGGGGCAACCACCGAGTCCCGGCGCTCGACGCAGTTGGGGTTCATCTGGGGGAAATCAAATGTTTCCATATGCGACGCAATGAGCTTTCGCATTTGACTGACATAAATAAGCCTTCGCCAACCTTTTGGGTTGCCCGCGGTGGTAACCAATCCATCGGCTCGGGCGTTGACCGGGTCTCCCGGGCCAAAACGAGTTTCGTCCAATCGGCCGGCAAGAACCAACAAGGTATCGTAAAGCGATTCCGCATCCATTCGGATTAACGGCATTCGGGAAACAAAACGGTTGTCAGGATCCGCTTTTTCCTGTTCCCCGTTTATGGAGGAACTTTGCCGATAAGTGGTGCTGGTCATCATAAGCCGGTGCATGGATTTCATGCTCCAACCGTTTTGGACGAACTCAAGGGCAAGCCAATCAAGCAATTCCGGGTGGGTGGGAGGTGCCCCGGTGGTGCCGAAATTTCCCAAAGTTTTGACGATACCTGAGCCGAAGTGGTGTTTCCAAATGCGATTGACCGCCACCCGAGCAGTGAGGGGATGGTCCGGCCTGGTCAACCATTGTCCGAAAGCCAATCGTCTACCGGTTTGCTTGGCCCCAGTCCATGGGGGCTTTACATCAAAGGGCGTTTTGCCGTCCGTCAACATGGAAGGCACCCCCGGCCCAACCATTCGACCGGGAGTAAGGGGATCGCCGCGTCGATAAATATAGGTGGGGGTGGGCAGTCCCCTGTCCCACAAAGCTTGGATTCTAGGCTCGGGGCGCCGGTTGGCCTCGAGTTTTTTGACCAATTCCTCGGACTTAGGCTTAGACTTGGCGGTTTTGATTTCCTGAGAAATCTTGTTTTCGTTTTCCTCCCAAGCCTTTCGTTCCTTGGTGGTGACAAAGGGCAGATGCCTTCCCGGGTTGACATCTTGGCTAAGCGGTCCAATTCCGGGGCGAACATCGGGTTTGAGCCAATCGTTTTCGTCCAAGGCCCCTTTGAAAATATCCACCAACCGGTAATAGTCCCGGTGGGGAATGGGGTCGAATTTGTGCGTGTGACAGCGGGCACATTTCAAGGTAAGCCCCATTACCGCCGAGCCCAAAACATCGATTTCGTCGGCAATTACCTCGAGGCGATCCGGGATATACCCGGTAATGTTTGCCCAAGTCGCATCGGGCGCCATCCGCAAAAATCCCGTGGCGACGAGGTTGTCATAAATCTCTTGGGTGATTTCCGGGGCATGTTCATAATCGGCAAGTTCATCCCCAGCAAGTTGTTCCAAAAGGAACCGGTTGTAGCCTTTATCAGAGTTAAGAGATCGGATGACATAATCTCGGTATCGCCACGCGTGCGGTCGCGGCAGGTCTTGCTCTCGTTTCCCTTCCGAGTCGGCATAGCCGGCAAGGTCCAACCAATAGCGGCCCCATCGTTCTCCGTATCGGGGTGACGCAAGTAAACGGTCGATCAATTTTTCATAGGCATTCGGATCGGGGCTGGAACAGAATGCCAACAGTTCGGCGGGTTCTGGGGGCAGGCCGGTAAGGTCGAAATAGGCACGGCGCATAAGGGTGGCTTTGGAAGCCTCCGGCGCGAATTGGATGCCTCTTTTTACCAGTTTTTCCACAACGAATGCGTCGATGGGGTTGCGGATTTTGGCCGTGGTGTTAACTTTGGGAATGGCAACTTTTTGAGGGGGTCGAAACGACCAGAAGGCCCGATCCTTAGCGCTTACCAGAGGGTCGGGTTTTGTGCTGGCAATGTCCGGGGGGAGGGCGGTTTCGGGGGCGCCAACGGCGATCCACTTGGCCAGTTTTTCGATCTCGCCCGGCTCGATAGGTTTGACACACGCTTCCACGAGCCGATCATTGGGAGGCATCTTGCCTTGCCTAGTTTTTTGGATGATTCGGCTCTCTTCCGGTTTTCCCAAAACGATGGCCGGGCCGGTTTTTCCACCCCGTAACATCGCACCCTTGGTCCTTAGATCCAACCCCGCCTCTTTGCGGTGAAGCCCATGGCAGGCGGTGCAACGACGCAAAAGAATCGGCAGAATATCGTGGTAACTGGAAACCGAGTTTAATTCGCTATTTTCAGCGTCATCCTTTCCGGTTTTGGCTCCTTGGGAAATCCACAATTGAACGGATTGGACCTCGGCGTCGGTCAGTCGATCCTTTTTCCCTGGTGGCATCTCTCCGTTTTGGATTTTGGAGAAAAGCAGGCTTTTGTCTGGCTTGCCGGGTACGATTACCGGCCCGGATTCGCCCCCTTTTTGGATACCTTGCGCCGTTTTGAGATCAAGGTCACCTTTAATGGCCTCGCCCCCGTGACAACGCTGGCACTTTGCCCGAAACAGGGGTTGGATGTTTTTTTCAAACGAAACCGTGGACGCCGAAGCTATTTCAATGGGTGGCAAGTTGTCGTCGGCAAGGGCAACCGTCGGCACCTGAAACGCCATAAAAAGTGTGGCAAGAAGAATCAAATTCGGCGCAGGACTTCGTGGCATTACATTTCCGTCAAGGTATCCCTTATTATTCATTATTACGGCAAAGACCCCTTTGGTACAGGCACCTTTGGCTATTGTTTTC
>SIAL01000166.1 GCA_009691815.1 Gemmataceae bacterium
AACCCGTTGACCAATGGCGTTCGCAGAATTTCGGTGGTTTCCTTTCCCAATTCGGTTTTGCTGACCCAACTCCAATCGCTAAGTCCTTCCGGAATGATTCCCTGATCGTGCATCTGGATCGAACCATAGGGGCAATTGTTGGCGCACAATCCACAGCCAATGCACCAATCCTCGATGACAATTTGTTTGTTGTTACCCCGATGAATCGACCCTACCGGGCAACCGATCAAACAGACCGGATCCATACAAGAGCGGCAAGTGGCAGGTACTAGGTAATTTCCAAATCGGGGGCCGTCAAGAAAGAGCCGACTCCGTCCATCGTCATGGGTCTCCACACAGGCCCGGACACACTCATCACATCGGGTGCATTTGTCAAGGTCGATCAACATGAGCCGTTGACCCTGAATCAGACCCAGTTGTTCCGCATGTTCGGAAAACTGAGCATTGCCGCTTTGTAAGGCGGCCAGGGGCTTTACCACCATGTCCCGTTGGGCCCGAAGGGTTACTTCTTCGATGATTTTAAGGCACGCGACAGGCGAATCTGAAATGATCTCTTCAAAAAGGAATTTGGAAATCTTTACCAGTTCCACCAAGGATTCATCCCGACGCCATTTGGCGGCACGGAGCTGATGGGCACTATCGGGATCCCCATGGACATAGGCAATGCAGGTGGCGCTGCGGGGCATTCCCGACAAAACACCCATTTCACCTACTGTTTCTCCCTTGCTTAGATAGGAAAGGATGTACCCCAAGCCGGCTTTTTGCCGAATCGGGCGCAAAAGGCCGGGAAGGATCGCCTCGATCCATCGGCGACCAAGGGAGGTTTTATCCCTGTCCGACCACTGCTTGGGATCCTTGTGAAGGCCTGCAAGATGTTCCTTTAGGCCGGTGTTCTCAGGCAAGGGAAACAGAGTACGTTTTACAGGATCGGAAAAAGGGACCTTGATAAAGCCATTGAGCACATAGGCCCATTCCTGTTTGGCATTGCCGGTCAAAAGGGCAGGGTCGGAAATCCCCTCCAGAGTAGCCATCAACGATTGGCACAAAATCCCATAGGGCCCTTGTTTAGTTTCTTGGCCGTTAGGGTCCGACTCAACCCCTGTATCCTTAACGGGATCTCGAAACGCAAAAATGGCAAGGGACCAATCCAGAACATCCTCCACCGCGATTAGGTCCGTTTCGTTTTTCGCGGCCTGAACCAAGCCAGACCGGATGACATACATGGAATCGGACAGGTCGTTTTCATGACAAATGACCTCCCCTACTTTAAAACTCACCAATTCCACCCTGTCCTTTACACGACCCATCTGATCCTCGGTAAGGTCGGCGAAGATCGAAAGCCGCCGAAGTTGATTTTCCATCACCCGTCGTTTGTAGGTTTTGTCGGATTCTTCCCGATATCCGGGATCCTTTTCGATCACATCAAGAATGCTTCGAAGCATCTCCAACAAAAAACCATCTTTTTCCGCGATGATGGTGCCCGACCGGGGCATACCCGTTTTGCAACTCATCTCTCCAAGGAGTTCACCTTCCATGATGTATGCGACCCGACTCTCTAGATCCGCATCGCGAGGGGCATCAATTGGGATGTAGGTGGGTCGTGCCGTGAGGGCCGCGCTTTTCTTTCCTAAGATCCAATCAGAAACCTGCGAAAGTAAGACTTTGAATAGCCGTTTCTTGGCTCGAGAGGGCAAGGCGATTTGGACACTAACGACCGTTTCGGGTTCGCTTGGCCGCAACGCCCGATCCTTGAGAATGCCTTGAATGATGGAATTTTGCTTCGAATCCTTCGTCAAAAATTCCGGCCCAAGGGTGGCTAGGTCCGCCGCCGTCAGGATGTACATCGCCGTCCAACCCGCTTCGCCTTGACGAAACAAAACCTCACCACGGCGAATGCGTCGCAGACGAATGGCACCGGGAGTTTCTTCAAATTTGGGTTTGCGTTTGACCTTGGAAAAGAGAGAAATCCGGGCCAGGTGCTCCCCGCTCAAGGGAATATCAATGTCACGATCTTCCAAATGAACCGGCGGATTGAGAACCAAATTCCGTTCAAGAGCCATGGCGATTTCCCTTGGAAAGGCGGGGGAATGAGTGCCCGGGGAGGAACGGAACCGAATCAGGATGATATTGATGACACTCGGAACAATTTACCCTGGCCCCATTGGAGCCTTGATGGTGGCAATCCATGCACTTTTTGATGGGAGGAATGAGAATATCAGAGGTCTTTTTGCTAACTGTTGCTTCGTGGCAATCCTTGCAATCGATGAATTGGTGCCCTTGATGGCCAAATAGGGCGTTTTTGTTCCATCGACTAGGGATCTTGCTTGGCATCAAGGCAATAGGAGCAACCGATTTGGGATCAACCGTATGGCAATACAGACAGCCACTGGTCGTTTGGGCAAACATCTGGGTCGCGGGTTGAAAAAGTTGCCTTTCCAAAAAGGCCAACTGCGTCCTAATCCATTCGGTTTGGGTGGTTTCGTTGGATTTTGGCCCATCACTTGAGATTGGTCCTCCCCCCGGAATACCGTTAATAGTTCCCGCAAAAGGTCCAATTAAGAATTTTGCCTGTTTGGGATCTCGCATAAGTCCATCCAGTCGATTCCTAAGCTCACCCAAAGTTGCCGATCCGTCTTGACCTTTGGCTGGATGAATCGCCGCTTTGACTCGAAACGCCTCGGCAAGAGATTGGGCCACCTCACCGGAAAAAGTCCCTGCCAACCTTACACTCACAGGATGGCAGGATTGGCAATGATCCTCAAAAGAAATGGCCTCCATCAAGTTACCTGCTTTTTCTTGGCGATGACAATTAACGCAATTAAGCACCTGTTTTGTCCGATTGGCGTCACCATTGGGCAAAACACCTATCACGGTGGGAATGCCTTCCGGTTTCAAATGAATGTTGTGATTAAAACGAATGGTTCCTGGGTCAAGGTTTCTCCCAGAGGACGGTTGATGGATTGCCATTTCTGGATGGGTTTTTGCGTCAAAACCGGTGATCGACTTGGAAACCGTCAACAATTGTTGGTCGTTTCGATGAAGGTCTTTATGGCAATCAAGGCAGTTGGAATCGGGGATGCGACCTAGGGGTATATCTCCCTTATGCTCCGTGTGACAACTGGCGCAAGTGGGTTGAAAAAGGGACGCGGTTTGGTGAAGACCTGAATTGTGGCAAGTTTGGCACGATTGATCCGGGACCGACGAATGTTTTGCTCCCAACAACCTCGCAGCGGTGGCAAAAGGCTGGGTGTGGCACTGGGCGCAATCGTTGTTGAAGGAAGCATGTCCTAAACTGAGGTGCCCCGCTTGAAACACGCTGTTTTTCCCAAGGAGCAACACCACCCCGACGAATCCCAAACTCAAAATGGTCACACCCAAAATCCTAGGTCCCCACCCTAAGGAGAAAGGGCGCGCTTTGCCATAGCGGGCAAGGTCTATCCATTCGGATAAGTTTTTCGGATTTCGAAAGGCCGAGGGCATGGTGAAAAGAGGTCTCCGGGTCGGGTTGATTTTACCAATAAAGGGCGCTGATCACATGCGCCAGCCCCAGAAGGAGCAGCATCACGGAAAGGGGCACATGAATCAAAAGCCACGAATGAAGAAGCCTCTGTAGTTTTGCTTGCCTGACTATTTGTCGGCGCTCATTGCAAAAGGTCTCCATCGATTCGAGAAATGCCGCCAATGCCGCCCCTCCCTGTAAACGGGCAGCCTGACTAAAAAACTCTCGAGATCTGGCTGCCGAGGCCAAAAGACTCTTCACCGGGACGATTTCACCAAGCCAAGGCCGGATCGTTTCTAGGTAGATCCCCTGAAACCGCAAACGAGCCTCGGCATCGACCATTTCAATTAGGGCCTTGGCAAAAACCCCATCGGCCTGGCCACGCATTCGGGAAAGGAGTTCGGGAACTTGGGAAAGGGGCGCCTCGGCGTCAACCTGATCCCGCATCAAACCCGGAATTACTTGTTGAGCTCCAAGGAGCACAATGCCCGAAACAATCACCGCGAACAGTACCAACATTAGCAGAAACTCAAGCGGGCCACCCATCCGAAAATGGCTATGGCACAGGATGAGGACCCCACTTAGAAGCCCAAACCAAACATGACCCCGAAGCCACACCCGCCTTGACCCAATAAACCACCAACCGGGCACCCTCCTCAGAGCGGAAAGCAGCCCCACAAAAACCATTAGGGCCGTACCGAGAACGCCATACCAAAGGCCGACCGCATCCCCCCCCCGCAAACCCTCTCCAGGAGTCCTGGAATCAATAAAGGAATAGAGCCCAACGGCCCCTGCCCCAAGCAGCAAGGTCGCAACAATCCACGGTCGATGCGTGCGATCAATCAGCAAGCTGTGGCTCCTAGTAACCTTTTCATTTGTTAATCCTTCCAAACCTTGGGTGCATTTTGCATCCAACGAAAAAAGTTTTCCGGATCAAAGGCATATTGCTGGGCAAGGATTTCTTTGTTTCTTTCGGCGGGGCTGCCCGATCGACCAAAGGGCAACTTTAGAGCCAGCCGGGTTTTTGCTTCACCGAGAAAGCTATCCCATTGGGGCCGTTTGACGCCAAGCAAGGCCATTTCCTCAGCCCGGTAAAGGGTCAAGGCCCAGCCGATCTGTCTAGCAGAGTCAAAGTCAGGCGATGGATTTAGCCCCATTTTAAGCAGTTGGGCACCGAGTTTGGGACCGATGGTAGGATTTAAGGGTTTGCCAGAAAGTTCTTTGGCAACCCTATCCGCCCAGTCCGCCATTCGGTTCGCGGCAAGGGCAACCTTTTGTGGATCGCCAAATGGGCGAGCTTGGGTCGCCGCAAAAAGCTCGCTTTTCAAGGGTCCAAGCGCCTCCCTGGTCTGGGCCCACTCCCCGGCAAGCAGCGCCAAAGTAGTTGGCCAGTTTTTGGGAGGCACCCGGCCGGGCTTGCCCAACCGCGCCTGCTCTTGGCGCCAACTGGGAAGGCGCAAATCATGATGACAGGAAATACAATCCAAAAGGGCCCAATCCAACATCTCCCCTTTTAGGGATGCGGATTCGGCCTGTTTGGCCAACAATCGCATGGATTCCCTAAGGGTTACAGCCGAACCTACCAAAAGCAGTTGGCTCTCCTCCCATTCGGAGGCACTGTGACCCTGAATCTTTTGCACCTCGGGTAACTTTTCACGAATGAGTTGCCAGTGTCTTGGCATCTGTTCAGAAAAGGTCGCAACCTCAAAACCCGGAAGGATCGGATGCCCGGCGGCATACATCTCGTGGGTAACGAATTTCCCCTCGGCATGATTGCCAATGTGACACGACGCGCAGAGGGCGGTCCGCTTGGCGGGATCCCAAAGGTCGGTCATGCCATATTCGGTTTCCTTTTTGTCACGCGACAAGATGCGAAACGCAGCCCGGGACAAAACCAAACTGTGCGCGCCCACCCACTTTTCATGGGCCCCATGACACACCACACACCCAACCCCCTCGCCAATTTGAAAGGTTTCATGCTTGATGGCATCCTTTTCAATGTTTACCGAATGGCACGCCAAGCAAGCCTTTGCCTTTTGAGGGTCCCCAAAATTGAGTCGCTTTAGGATGGCAATGCCCAGCTCCCCGGTTAATGCCTTATAGGCATCCCCATGCCGGTCATGCGCCTTAAAACGATCCCATTCATCCCCACGACACAAAAGAGGGGGATTGGCAACCTGCCCTTTTTCGTGACAACCCGCCGTTGCGCACGCCTGGCTTCCGAAGTACAGCTTGGGTAAGGGCTTTGACGCCTCGCCCTGCCCGTGGGCCTCTTGGCGTAACGAACCCAACAGGGCAATACCCGCCAGCCCAAAAACCCCAACCCAAACTGTCAACGAGCGCCAATGTGTATCCAGACGGCAAATCATGGCAGTGCCTCCTGAATGGCCTTGAACCGTTTTCGCACGCTATTGGCCTGATATTTTTCCGGGCTGGTCCAAATCGATTCTTTTCCTTTGGGAAACGCCTGTCCCAACTCTTCACCTAGGTCAGAAACGGCCTTGTCCAAAGCTGGGGATACTTTCCCATCCCGGTTTTTGACATTTTGGATGGACGCTCTTAACAACAAATACGATTGGGTATCCTTGTCCCAACTAGGGGAGCAAGTGCCGTCTTGATTGGCCTTTTCCTGAGCCAGGATCCATTCTCGGATTTGACCAAAATCGGGAACGGGGATGGCAAAGGATTTGGTTTTCTCAAATCGGTTCGTCCATTTTTGCGAGAGCATTTGAGCCAAAGGCCTGATTTGGTCCCGGTTTTGAGGCTCCCTTTCCATGAGCTTTTTGAGGCTTTCACTCCCCTTTCGTTCGTCGTCTCCCAAAATCCCCCCAAAAAAAGCGAGCGGAAGGGATTGGGGGTTAGGCCTTATGTCGTTCCAAGTGCCAAAGCGCAGTTTGCCCGCGGAGGGCGATTGACCAAAGTCGCCCCCAATGCGGTGATGACACGACGCGCAATTGTATTCGGACAGCTCCGGCCAAGGGGCATCCGGGTGACTGGCCCGGTGGGACAAAAGGTCAAGCGCGGCTTCTGTGGTGGCCAGTTGACCCACCAACCAGGATGTCCATTCGTAATCGGGCTGGCGGGCTTTCTCGTCAAGGATTCGCCAATGTCTGCCGGAATAATTGGCCTGATAGGCACTCAGCTCAAAACGCAACCGTGGATGGCCCGCCGCCAGTAGGTCGTGGTTGACATCCATCCCTTTTTCCCCGACATGACACCGGACGCAAGTTTCGGCCCGAGTTCCCAAATCCTTGGTGTCCACAAAACCCAGTTTGCTTTTTTCGGGATTCGACAACTCCTTCCACGAAGCCTGATAATGGGTGGAAACCCATTGCGCCGCCCCACCATGACAGGCTTCACAACCCACCCCATCGACAACGCTAAACCGATCAGGATAGGCCTTTTTCTTTATTTCTGGATCGGGGTGGACATGGCACGAAAGGCAAAGCGGGTCCCTTTGAGGATCGGCCTGAACCAGATCCAGCCCTTTGTAGTTTGCCAACATTTTTTTGGACCGTGTCGTTCCCAATACGGCAAAAGCTTGAGCATGGGGATCGGCCCCGATCCAAGTAGAGTATTCACTCCCTTTTGTGCCCGAGGCGCCATTGGCATTATGGCAACCCGAAGCCGAACACGACGCCGCCCCTACCAAGGAAGCTTCTGGATTGGGTGCTATGGGATTTTCGGTGGGGTGCGACAATAGGAGACGGGGGCTTGCTAATGCAGATGAAAGTGCCGTGGAAAGGCCAATCAATCCGGCAAACCCCAGCAATTGGGCAATCAGGCGTCCCACAAAACAAACTCCCCTAGCCAATTGGGTTTTGTAAGGGTCTTAGTTAAGGCAAAATCTTAGGACATTTATCATTAAATGCCACCCTTGTCCCCCATTGGATTCGGGAAATGCCACCCTTGTCCCCCATTGGATTCGGGAGGGAAAAGTTACCTGCCCAAAGGGTTGGATCCCTGCAAAATCTTATTGCCAAGATCCAATCGGTATAAAACCTGATTGTAATTGTAGCGTGGAGTTTTCCAGGGGTTGCCTGAGAAATCGTTGGTGTAAGTTCCTTCAAAGTGGATTACCCTGCCCCCGTCCC
>SIAL01000167.1 GCA_009691815.1 Gemmataceae bacterium
CAGGCCTCGGCCAAGGTGTGCGGCGGGTTCTTGCCAAACGATTCTTCCAAGGTTTCCCGATGCTGCATCATTTCGCTGACCGGTTTGCACCAATGGAATTGTTGCAAGGCGACCACGCCCCTTCCCGGTAAATGGCCACATAGCGCTATGCCGTGGCCCGCGATGCACCGGCCAACTTGGCTGCTTGATGGTGCGTTACTTTTTGGCTGATCAACCACAAAACTACAAACCGTTGTTGGACTCGGGGATCGGGATGTTCATAACGCTGCTGAGCAAGATTCTTCAAATCCTCAGGCGAAAACAACAACCGAGGCCGCTTAGCCATCATGGGTTCCTTCCCAAAAAAGGCGTAACAATATCTAGGGGAAGCTTAGAACTCATTCCAGATGCAGACAACTGGAATAAAGGTCCCATTTCGGGCCATGCTGGTTATATGTCACACCTCGGGGCGGCGAAATCCTTGATGATTAATCTTGGGGTGGATTTGCCCCGACAAATCCGTTCGGTGGGAATCCCTCGGAGAGTTTCGGCTATGTTTCGAATCCTATTCGTGTTTCGCATCCTATTTGCGATATGCGTTCTGTTTTCGTGGCGCGTTGCAACCCACGCCGGGCCTCCCAATGTGGTTTTGATCATGGTGGATGACCTCAATGATTGGGTGGGGTGTCTGGGTGGGCACCCGCAGTCGCTTACTCCGAACATCGACAAGTTGGCGGCAAAGGGCGTCCTTTTTTGCAACGCCCATTGCCAAGCTCCGTTGTGCAATCCCTCCCGGTCAAGCCTGTTGACCGGACTAAGACCATCTACCACGGGCATCCATGGATTGGTGCCGGGTATACGGTCGGTGGAAGCGACCAAAGCCGTAAAAACCCTGCCCCAAGCCTTCACGGGATCGGGTTATCACACCTACACCTGCGGCAAGGTGTATCATGACGGATCCGTGGCAAAAGACAAATCGGAATTTGCCGAGTGGGGTCCGGCCCCCGGTCCAAAACGGCCCGAAAAACCGATAGCCAAGCTACCCGAGCCAAGACATCCTGCCATGGATTGGGGCGAGTTTGGCACCGAGGTTGAACATTGCGATTACCAGATCGCCAATGCGGCAAGGAAGGCGATCCAGCGTGCGCCCAAGGATAAACCTTTTTTTGTGGCCACCGGGTTTCGGTCGCCCCATGTCCCTTGCTTTGC
The DNA here is from genome assembly GCA_009691815.1 of Gemmataceae bacterium. Lineage (GTDB taxonomy): Bacteria > Planctomycetota > Planctomycetia > Gemmatales > Gemmataceae > SYLG01. Next base: position 1,189 of record SIAL01000167.1, read on the forward strand.
CCCCAAAAGATGGTTTGACGCTTTTCCCGAAGCGTCACTCATCCTGCCCGAAATCCTCGAAAAGGACCGAGACGATGTCCCCCCCTTTGCTTGGAAACTTCATTGGCGACTGCCTGAACCAAGGCTTGCCACGCTTCAAAAAGAGGGCGAATGGAAATCGTTGGTTCGGGCCTACCTTGCCTCCATCCATTTCATGGACGCTCAGGTGGGCAGGGTATTACAGGCCTTGGACGAGTCCGGGAGAGCGGAGGATACCATCGTTGTGTTATTAAGCGATCACGGATACCATTTGGGGGAAAAGGCGATCACCGGGAAAAACACCCTTTGGGAAAGATCCACCCGTGTGCCCCTGATCTTTGCCGGGCCGGGGATCGGTCGGGGAGTTTGTCTTGAACCGGTAGAGCTGTTGGACCTATTTCCGACGCTTTTGCTGCTTTGCGAATTGCCTTCGGTTGCCGGTTTGGAAGGGCACAGCCTATTGCCTCAGTTAAAGGATTCAAAGCAGAGCAGGCCATGGCCGGCGATCACCACCCACAACCAAGGCAATCACGCCATTCGCTCGAAAACCCATCGTTACATTCAATATGCGGATGGAACCGAGGAGCTCTATGACATGGTCGTCGATCCAAAGGAATGGCAGAACCTTGCCCGTGATCCCCAAAAGGCAAAGCTCAAAACCGAAATGGCAAGTTGGCTACCCAAGCCGGATGTTCCCGCCGCCAAGGATAGCAAGCACCGCATTTTGACCTATGACAAGGCGACCGGCAAAACCACTTGGGAAGGGGACCTGGTGGGACCCCAAGACTTGCCGCCCCGCTAGGGGAATGGGGTTTCCTTGTCTGGTCGGGAAGAATCGGTAATCAGGGTTTTCAGGTAAGGGGGCAAATCGGAATCGGGGCGACCGTTAGTTCGGTTATAAGCCACCGCCTCGGCTAGCCAATAGCGAAACCGAGTTCCTTGATCTGTTTTTCGGGCCAAATTTGTTTTTGTATCCTTTTTGGATCCGATAACACTGGAACCCCGGTCAAATAGGGGCCGTAGCAACCCTTGGCGCATTACCCGCTGGTATTCGGGGGTTTTGAGGGACCGAAAATAGGCCCCCGATTCTTCCGAGCGATTTCGCAGCGCCAACACGATGGCCAAGCCAAGTTTCCCCAAGGTTTGGAACGATACCTCGTTCTTTTCGCTTTCCAGTTCACGAAAAAAGGACTCGGCCTCCTCCCATTGATTGGCGTTTAGGTAACGCACCGCGAGGTCGATAGAAAGCACCATGCCCGGTCCGGGATTCCCTTGCAAGGTTCCCGAAACATATTCGTTCGCCGCAGTTCGTAGCACGCTTGTGCTGCGCCGATCCCCGGTAGGGTCCGCCCCCAATTCCACCAAAGGGTCCGCTGTTGGTTTTTCGATTTCATTCTTTTGGGGCCAAAGGATGGCGGCAAGGGCAAGGGTTAGCAAAAGCGAAAGGGTGAATAGCCCCCCGGTTCCTATCCTGGCCAAAAGAAGCCGCCTTTGGGATTGCCTATCTTTTCGCGGGGGGAGGCCCAAGGTGGCCCGTTTGATGTCGGCCAAAAGTTCCCTTGGATTTTGGGGACGATCTTCTGCCCTTTGGGCCATCATGTGTCGAACAAGCGCGCCCACGGCGGGCGGGATGTCCGGCCGAATCGCCTCTAAAGGTTTCGCCTCACTTTGAACATGGAGAAGGGCCACTTCAATCGCGTTTTTTCCCTGAAAAGGTGGGTGGCCCGCAAGCATATGGTACGCCGTTACCCCAAGGGAATAAATGTCCGAGCGAATGTCTACCGATTTTCCCCCCACCTGCTCGGGACTCATGTAAAGCGGGGTTCCAATGGCAATCCCTTCTTGCGTGAGATGGAGATCTTTCCCCTCGGTTTTAAGCCTAGCCAATCCAAAATCGGCGACCTTTGCTTGGCCTTGGCGGGTGACAAGAATGTTATCGGGTTTGATGTCGCGATGAATCACCCCGACTTCATGAGCCCGTTCAAGGGCCCTGGCCACTTGACCAAGGATGGCCAAGACTTGTCGGACACCCATGGTTCCCCGAAGGGAAATGACATCCTTTAGGGTTCGTCCTGAAACATATTCCAGCACCATATAAGGTGTGTCGGAATGTTCCCCCACCGAGTGGATTTGCACAATGCCTGGGTGATTGATGCGGGCGACCGCCTCTGCTTCGGTTTGAAAACGAAGCCGTGCGGTTTCCCCGGCAAGGGCTTCCGGTCGAATCAGTTTTAGAGCCACCATGCGCCTTAGACTGGTCTGCTCGGCAAGGTAAACCCGGCCCATGCCACCCTGGCCCAAAAGCCGGATGATTCGAAAGCCCTCGATGTTGACAAGAGGAATGCTCTCTGTCGAGGACAAGCCGGACTCGCCCCCGGACTCACCTACCGGTTGAATCGTGCTTCCTGATCCCCCTAAGAGGTTGAGATCCCCTTTTAGGTTTGTCGAAGAGGGTGGCAAGGAACTCATAAGACGCCACGATTGGGCGGAAGGTCCGAACCGACCCAAGAGCTCATTGAAACAAGGCAACACTCATTCGAACAAAGGGCCGCCCATATTGCTGAGGGCGAACCATCCATGACCAAGGCCCGCACACCGGCGGTTGTCTCCACCGAACCGACCCATTTTTTCCGGTCTAGATCATAAAGGGAGATCTGCTTTTTCCCGCCCAAAGCCAAGTGTTGGCTGTTGGGTGAAAAAGCGATTGCCTGCCAAGGTCCATCACATTCGGGAGGGGTGGTAAAAGATCCTTGGACAAGGATTCCCAGTTGCCCCAAATGGTCGATGCGGGCGATCTGGTTGGTGCTCCTTTTTCGAACAAGGACCCGGCTTGGAACAGCATCCAAAGCCTTCGCCCCGTCGGGGCCGGTTTGCCAGGTGTGACCGGGGCCAAACCCAGTTGCCATCGAGTCAATGGTGCCAATGATCCATTCGCCGTTGTCGGACCCCACCAAAGATTGAACGGTTTCACAGGGCCAATCCGAACCCCAGACCCATTTGGGGATTCCCTCGGGAAGGGAGCGGATTTCCACCTCGGGGCCGAAATGCGAAGCGATAGCCAACGCCTTGCCATCGTCCGAAAGGGCCAAGGAGGTGATCTGTTCCACGGCGGCTTCAAAGACCGAGGCCAGCACCCATTGCCCAAAAAGGGATCGCTGAAAACCAAGAATGCGGCTGCCACGGGCGGGGGGGGCCGTCTGTTCCGAAAGCCAAATCCACTCGCCATCGAGGGTACAGACCAAGGCGGTACACGGAGGAGTAGGGGAGGTGCCATCCCCTTGGCTTTGGATTTGCCAAAACCGGACATTTCCATCGACCGGTCGGTGGATAAGCTGAAGGGTTTGCGGATCGAGAAAAAGGTCATCCCGGAGCCACCTAGGATCGGTGGAATCCAGCGTCTTTGGCCCCTCCGCCAAATCCAGATCACGGATGGGGATAATATGAATGCGGCGTGCCGAATCGGCCCAAGCAAGCAGATTACCATCTGGGGAAGGGGCCAAGATTTTCGCCGGGGCGTCGAGTTCTCTGGGCACCCCCAAAAGCTCCCAATGGTGGGTGTCCCATGGGTGCAGGTGGCCGGAATCGTCCGCGGAAATAAAACCGGCCACTGCAATACTATCGTTGGGAGAAGGAAGGGTAGGTCGCCCTAGGCAGGTCATCGCGGTTACCTGTCCGATATGGCTATTGAGGAGGATGCGGGGCTGGTTTGTGGCGATATCCCAAACACGAACGGTTTGATCCCACGAAGAGGAAAACAGGGTTTGGCCCTTTTTCCCACCCCAACAAAGCCCAGTTATGGGCCCTTTGTGAGAGGATGCTTGGTTGGGTTGGCAAAGCGTTTGACAGGCCCCGTCCGGGCCAAGGACCAAAATGGTTCGGTCTTCCCCCGCCACGGCGATAAGGCTGCCGTCGGGGGAGATGGCCAAAGCGACCACCGGCCCCGTGGTCTTGGCCGTGAGCCTTTTTACCTTTTTGTTGCCCGCGGCAAGGTCCCAAAGCAGCAAACTGCCATCATCATGGCCAGTTACCAGCTTCCCCGGTTGTCCGGGTAGGGGGCCTTGACCTAAAGCCATGGCCGTAATCCAGCTAGAGCAAGTCCTGGACCAAAGTGGGGTGCCACTAGGGAGCTGATACGCCGTCAGTTCGTCACATGCGGAGAAACCCATTTTCCAAGCGGGTGCAAGGGCCCAAAGCATTCCCGGGTTATCGAGGTCAGTTTGCTGTCGGGGGCTAGGAGAAAGGGTATAATTGGGGACGAGGGGGTCCTTTTGGGCCGTCCAAACGCAAAATCTGCCCCCTTCTTCGACGCTCCAAAGGGTCAAAGGGGATTCAAAAACGAGGGCCAGAATATCGGCCCGGCCACGCGGATCCAACGGGTTACATAGGCGTTTTTGCACCGGACTTGGGTCGCCCATTGCTAATTCCTGCGAGAAAGCTAATTCCTGCGAGAAAGGTAATTCCTGCGAGAAATCGGCTGCCATCATTTTGCCCAAAAAGTGTGCAATCGGGGATTAACCCCTTCCCGATTGGATGCTGTCATGATACAGTACGATTGGGCAAACCACAGGATGCAAATTGCCCTCTTCCCTTCGGAGATGACGCCATGACGATTGCGTCTCTGCAGACACCCACCTTGGGCGGTGAACACGCTTTTATCGATTGGATCAAATCACGAAGTGCGCCTTCACGGCGAATGTTGCTCGGACCAGGCGACGATGCCGCCATTGTCGAATGGGGTATTCATCAGGCCGATTGTGTCGTCACCACCGATATGTTACTCGAAGGAAGCTGCTTTCGTTTGGCCGAGGCGGGGCCTATTCGCGTGGGCCGAAAGTCCATGGCCGTCAACCTAAGCGATATTGCCGCCATGGCCGCCAAACCGATTGCCGCCGTCGTTAGCGTTGGCCTCCCAAGGCATGGTGGGCGCCAATTGGCCGAAAAACTTTTTCGGGGTATGGAGGATGTGGCTTCGCTCTTTGGTGTGCCCATTGTGGGGGGAGATACCAACTCGTGGAAGGGCCCGTTGGCCATAAGCGTTACCATCCTAGGGGAGGTTACCGAACGGGGAGCGGTTCGCCGGGATGGTGCCCGCCCGGGCGATTGGCTGCTCACCACCGGTGGTCTTGGCGGGAGCATTCTAGGCAAACACCTCGATTTTCTGCCCCGCATACCCGAAGCCCTCGAAATCCATCGATTGGCCCCCATTCACGCCATGATGGACATCAGTGATGGATTGGCCCGGGACCTCCATCAGATTTGCCGTGCCAGCCGATGTGGCGCGGTCATTCATGGACCCTCCGTTCCCCTAACCAACGCGGCCAAAAAGTTGGCCCTTGAAACGGGGAAATCGCCCTTGGATCATGCCCTTGGGGATGGTGAGGATTTTGAACTCCTTATCGCCATGCCCGAAAAATCCGCCCAAATGCTCTTGGCGATTCAACCCGTGGAAGGGGTCGTCCTGCACAAAATCGGCTACATCATTCCTGAAGGTGTCTGGCTTGATCCCGGGAATGGTGACGAATTTGAACCATTGGGCCCTCTGGGATTCGATCACACTCTCGAATAAGATTCCTATTCCCACCCGCCCAATCCAATCCCAACTTTGGAACTACTTCAACATGCGAACAGGTGCCCTTTGGATCGCTATTGGCTTGGCTTGTTCCCCGGCTGTTGCCGAGGATTGGCCCCAATGGCGCGGCCCCCGGCTTGATGGATCTTCCCTAGAAACTTCGCTGCCCACCCAATGGTCGGTGTCCAAGGGGGTTGCCTGGAAAACCGCCCTTCCCGGAAAGGGGCATTCTTCCCCTATCGTCATTGGAGATCGCCTCTTTCTTACCTCTTGTTTGGAGGAATCCGGGGAAAGACTGATCCTTTGTTTGGATAGAAAGTCCGGCGCCATCCTTTGGCAAAAATCCTCCCTAAAATCCAAGCTCGAACAGATTCACCCCCTTAATAGTTTTGCCTCGGCCACACCCGCCTCGGATGGCAAACTGCTTTTCACCACCTTTCTCGACCATCCCAACATGAGGGTTTTCTGCCACGACCTTCTGGGCAACCTGCGCTGGGAGGCAACGCCCGGAACGCTCCTTTCCAAACACGGCTTTTGCAGCTCCCCCATTCTCTTCAACGACAGCATTATCTTAAATGGGGATCAAGATGCCAACGGTTACCTTGTGGCTCTCGAAAAAAACACCGGCAAAGTCCTTTGGCGCAGGGAAAGACCCAACAAAACCCGCAGCTACTGTACCCCATTGCTGCTTGCCGACCCGAAGGACCCGTCGATCACCCAACTGATTTTGTCAGGCAGCAAATGTGTCGCGGGTTATGACGCGGCCACCGGCAAACAACTCTGGATGCACAATGGGCCAACCGAGCAAT
>SIAL01000168.1 GCA_009691815.1 Gemmataceae bacterium
TGGCCAAACAGTCGCGGGTTCATCAGCCTCAGGTTGCGAATGATGGGCACAAAACCCATCTGATCAAGCACTTGGCTTTGCAGGTCGATGCCGGGAGCGATTTCGGTGAGTTCGATCCCCTGCTCGTGAATCTCAAATACCGCTCGCTCGGTAATGTAATGAACGCGCTGGCCCCGGCGGCGGGCTTGATCGGCGCTGAAACTGATCTGATCGACCGATGGGACGAACTTTGGAATCGCTCCCTCGGCAACGATTCGCAAACGACCTGATTCCACAACCACCTTTAGGCCACCGGTGGTAAAAGTACCGCAAAAGACCAGATGCCTTGCATTCTGACTGATGTTGACAAAACCGCCAACCCCAGCTAGGCGGGTGCCAAAACTCGACACATTGACATTGCCCTTCTGGTCGATTTGGGCCGCTCCCAATGCCGCAAAATCCAAGCCCCCTCCATCGTAGTAATCAAATTGGGAAGGCTGATCAATGATGGCCTGGGGATAGGATGAGGCCCCAAACGAAAGCCCGCCCGCTGGCAGGCCACCAATGGGCCCCGACTCCACGGTGAGTGTGACCTGCTCCAACATGTTTCGCTCCAAGGCGATGCGGGCTATCCCCTCAGGCATCCCGATCCCTAGGTTTGCAATCGCACCCGGAAAAAGTTCATCGGCCGACCTTGCTGCAATGATGCGCCTTTCATCAAGGGGCATTGGCCCGGCCGTTGTGGTATCACCTGGTCCCGCCGTTACAAAGGCCCGGTTGAAATCCTCGGCAAAAGTTTGCTCATGATCTTTCGGATCGGCAACGACAATCTTGTCCACCAGAATCCCAGGTACCCGGACCCGTTTCGGATTAGCCGGGCGGTCCAACAGGCGTGCAACCTGAGCAATGACGATTCCGCCCCAGTTGCGGGCCGCCTGTGCCATGGGCAAGATCTCGCCGATGATGGCCTCATCATCCATGACCAGATTACCAAGGGGATCCGCTGCCGTGGACCGGATCAATGCCACATGAATGGGAAAAGCCTTGTACCAAAGCCAAACCTTGTCGCCCAGAGTCACCCGTTCCACCAGATCTTCGGTGGTATTGCTGTTGAGTTTGCCGCCCTGGTGCAGGGGGTCGATAAAGGTATCGAGCCCAACATGGGTAATGCAGCCTGGTCGTTTTGCGGCAATGTCCCGAAACAATTGGCAAAGAACCCCCTGGGGGAAGTTGTAGGCTTCGATGTCTCCCCCGAGGGCCAGCTTGCCCATGCGTGGCGCTAGTCCCCAATGCCCGCCGATAACCCGCTTCACCAACCCTAGGTGGGCAAGGTGATTGATGCCTCGGGTTTTTCCATCTCCTTGACCGGCCGCATAAACCAGAGTGAGATCACGAGGCAGACCCGTTGCCAAAAACTGTTCCTCGATGGATCTGGTCAAGGCTTCGGGATGGGCCGAACCGATGAAACCGCCCGTCGCAAGGGTCTGGCCATTTTGAATGAGGGCAATGGCCTCGGTTGCCGTTGCCAGTTTGGCATCCCGAGGACAGCTCATGCGTACCATCCTCCGTTGACATGAAGGGTTTGGCCGGTGATGTAGGAGGCCAACGGACTGCAGAGAAACAAAATCGCGTGAGCGATGTCGTTGGGTTCGCCAAAGCGTTCTAACGGAATCTGTTCCATCATGGCCATTTGAACCTTATTGGGGATGCTCTTACCCATCTCGGTAAGGACGACCCCGGGGGCGACCGCGTTTACGGTGATTCGTTTTTTTGCAAGCTCTCTGGCAAGGACGCGGGTCATGGCCTCGACGCCCGCTTTGGCCGCGGAGTAGTTGGCCTGCCCAAAAAAACCAAGGGAGGCGGCAATGGATCCAAGGTTGACTATCCGACCCTCCGGGCGAAGGGTTTCGGCTGCCATCCGACAAACATGAAACACGCCTGTGAGGTTGGTATCCAAAACAACTTGCCAATCTTCATCGGACATCTTTTTTATGGTTTTGTCACGAAGGACTGCGGCGTTGTTGATGACAATATCCACCCCGCCAAATGCCAGGATGGCTTTTTCAAACAGACCCCTAACGGCCTCTTTGTCTCTAACATCACAGGCCACACAGAGGACCCGTTCCCCAAGTTGCACGGCAATGGCATTGGCCTTGGTTAGGTTTTTTTCCTCGGCATCGGGATAATAGTTGATCACCACCGAAGCCCCGGCTTCGTGAAGTTTTTTCACCGTCGCCTCGCCCAGTCCTTGGCTGGCCCCGGTCACGATCGCGGTTTTTCCCTCAAGCGAGATGGCAATCATGTGGTTTTCTCAAAAGGGTGCCCTTGGGCATTTCTTCGCGGATGCCCACGCCGCTATAGCAGGAACTCTTTAGAGATCCCGCAAGATTTAGAATGCGCCGGGTCGCCTCGGGGATGCCCACGCCCCGGTCATGAATGCTGGCAATAAGGTTTCGCTTTGCATCGGTGTCACCTAGTTTAGGTCGATAGGCCAAATAGGCGGAGAGGCTTTCCGCTGTGGAAAGTCCCGGTCTTTCGCCGATGAGGAGGACCACAACGCAAGGCTCAAGTAGGGAACCGATATCGTTCAAAATCCCAACGCGGGCACGGTGAATGAAGATTGGTTGGCCTAGTTGCCAACCTTTTTCCAGAGCCTGTTGGGTAAGGGCGGTCCACAAAGGGAGACCCTGGTTTTGCAGGGCCAAGGCGGAAAGTCCATCGGCAAGCAGGATTTGCATCTGGGGCGACCTTGGACATTCAATCAGGATTCGTTCCCGGTCCTTTGGCAGAAGTTTACGACCCAGATCCGGCCGCAAGAGATAATCCGTTGCGGTAGCGGCCTGGCTTGTAACAAAAAGCGGCCGACGGGGAAAGGAGGCTGCCCAAGCCAGAACGGTTTCAGGGGTGGTCTCCTGAAACACAGCATCCCTGGCCCCGGCATGATCGGCCCGAAGGGCGAGCCAATCCGCCGTGGAAAGCGAGGCACCATGGCGGGGGGCAAATACCCGGGCCGGGGTCAAGGCAGCGGCCAAGGAGGCAAGTTTCAAGGAGAGTTGTTCCTTCGCCGGGTTGGTCAACGGGGATTCCCCTGAAGGGTTTTGAGGTCAACGGGTGGCCCTTTGAAACTCTTCCTTGCGGATATTAACCACATTAAAACAAGGATAAATAGAAAGGCTATGACCACATAACCCGCCTTTTCCGAAGGGGGTTGGGTGCCAATCACCAACAAACCTAGGCTTCCTACAATGCTCAGGATGGCGAGTGGTTTGAACCAGATCCCCACCTGCCAGGGCCCCATGGCCGTCCAACTGCGGCCATGGGCCATCAGGCCCAAAAAAGTGGGGAGCACATAGGACAAGTACAAAAAGATCGTACAAGCTGCGGTGATGGTGGCATAAACATCGGCATAGGCGGTGAACAACACCGAGCCAATGGCAACCACCCAAACCGCATTGGCGGGAACCTGGGATCCCGGGCGAACTTGTCGCAACCACTGCGATGCCGGGAGTCCACCATCCCTGGCAAAGGCAAACACCATGCGCGAAGCCGAGGTAATGGTCGCCATCCCACAAAAGTATTGGGCGACAAGGATCGCCACATAGGCGATGGTTTCCAGCCAGCCAGGAAGGTTTTGTTCGAGTATCTCGACAAAGGCCCGCTCCCCCTGATTGGCGATGTGGTGGTGGTCATCAATCACCAACACCGCCACCCCCAACAGGATCCAGCCGGCAATACCTGAAATCAAAACGGATTGCATTATCCCCCTTGGGACATTAATGGCGGCGTTTCTGGTCTCTTCTGCTGCATGGGCGGAGGCATCAAATCCCGTGATGGTAAAAGCAGGCAAAAGCAAAGCCAAAAGAAACAACCAGGCCATCGACTGGGTGATGGGCCAAACGGGGCTTATCCCATTCTTCTCATCCATCGCGGGATATCCGCTGAAATTATGAAATTCAAGAAGTCCAAGTGGGTGACCCGGTTCCCCACAAGCCAAAAGGATCACCACCAAGAATACCGAAACCCCAAGAATCCACCAACCACTAAACGAGGTGAGTGGCCCGACATAGCGGGTTCCCAAAAGGTTGAGAAAGATCTGGGACAGGGTAATCAGAGCCACGGCGGCAACTTGGGTGTACTCGCCCGGATCATCTCCTCCGAAAAGGCCGCTGACCACAAAACGCCAAGTTCCGACATTTATCGCAGCAAGCACGGTTACTAGGCCCGCCAGGTTTAACCATGCGGTAATCCAACCCATGGCCCGGCCACCCAAAAGCGAGGCCCAATGATACAGCCCCCCCGAGGTCGGAAACGCCGAGGCGATTTGCGCCATGGTCGCCGCCACACAAAGCGAGAAAAGCACCGCCACCGGCCAGCCGATGCCTATTGCCGCCGGACCAACGGCACAAAATCCCAGATGAAACGAAGTGATCCCCCCGACAAGGATGCAGATAATCGAGAAAGAAAGGGCGAAGTTGGAAAACCCCGAAAACCCGCGAAATAGCTCTTGAGAGTATCCCATTTTCGAAAGGACGGATTCGTCATTGGCTTTGTCGCTATCACTGAAATTCATGCTTTCATCCTATCTGTCAAAAGGGGCATAAGATCCCCAAGAAAAGTGGCGTTTCGAGATTGGCCCAAAAGCGTAGAACCTTTTAGGATCTGGCGCGATTCCAACCACGCCTGAAACTCGGGAGCCGCCGTCAGAGCTAATAGCGATCGTACATAGGCCCCATCATGGAAACTGGTCGTTTGGTAGCCTAGCATGACATCATCGCCGGATGGTACGCCCATGATGTGGTTGCACCCCGCCTGGGCCAACAACAATAACAGGTTGTCAAGGCTGTTGTGGTCTGCTTCGGCATGGTTGGTGAAGCAGACATCCACCCCCATGGGAAGGCCAAGGAGCTTGCCCATAAAATGGTCCTCAAGCCCCGCACGAATGATCTGCCGCTCGTCAAAGAGGTATTCCGGGCCGATGAAACCCACCACGCTATTCACCAAAAACGGGTCAAATTCTCTGGCAACACCATAGGCCCTGGCTTCTAGAGTGAGCTGATCCACCCCGTGGTGGGCCCCGGCGGAAAGGGAACTCCCTTGCCCGGTTTCAAAATACATCGCCTGTTTGCCTACCCAGGAAACATCCCGTTTCGAATGGTGCTCCAGCGTTTGTTCCAACCCTTCTCTCAACAACGAAAGGCTCACTCCAAAGCTGGCGTTGGTCGCTTGGGTCCCTCCGATCGACTGAAACAAAAGGTCCACCGGGGCACCACGGCGCATTGCTTCAAGCTGGGTCGTGATATGGGCTAAGCAACAATTTTGTGTGGGGATGGATAACGAGGTAATCACCTGATCCAAGGTGTGGAGGATGGCTGCTACCGACTCCACCGAATCCACGGCAGGATTGACCCCAATGACCGCATCACCGGCCCCCATAAGCAAACCGTCGAGTGTTGAAGCGACGATGCCGCGCAGATCATCGGTGGGATGGTTGGGTTGTATGCGAATTCCAAGCGTTCCCGATAACCCTGTCGTGTTTCGACACCGTGCCACATTTTGTATGCGTGAAGCAATTCCCACAAGCTCTTTGTTGGATAAAAGTTTTGTCACCGCCGCAGCGATCTCGGGGGTAATGGCCCAGGCAAGAGCCTTCCAGTCTGGAATGCGGGTATCGGCCTCGGGGCCACCCCGAAGTAGCCATTCCCGAAACTCCCCCACACAAAGGGTGGCAATAGGGGCCAAGGCGGCTTTGTCGTGTCGATTTTGGAGGAGCCTCGAAACATCGTCTTGGTCGGGGTCGATCAAGGGTTCGGCGACAATGGAAGCGAGGGACAGATCCGCAAGGGCCAGCTTGGCAGCGATGCGTTCGCGTTCGCTTTGGGCGGCAATTCCGGCCAGGACATCGCCCGATTTCGGTTCATTGGCTTTGGCGAATAGCTCCGCCAGTGTCCCAAAGGAGAATCGTTCGCTTCGGATTGTGTGGGAATACACCATGGATCAGCCATCACCCGCACAAAGGATCCTGCCTGTGATTATTTTAGTGGAAAAGCAAAAAGAGGCGAAGACAGGTTAAAACCGTGCTTACCCGAACCGGGATGGCAACGGCCCCTTGCCTAGGAGAGTGCCTCGGTCAACACCCGGGCCGGTTCAACACCGGTAAGGCGCATATCCAACCCTTGATGGCGGACACTCAATTGGTCATGCCGAATCCCCATTTGGTGAAGTAGCGTAGCATGAAGGTCCCGCACATGAACCACATTATCCGAGGCGTTGTACCCAAGTTCATCGGTGGCCCCAATGCTGGTTCCGGGCTTTATGCCGCCCCCCGCCATCCATAGGGAGAAACCTTTCATGTGGTGGTCGCGCCCGGGCCCGCCTTTTCCTTGAAACATCGGCGTACGCCCAAACTCGCCTCCCCAGATCACTAGCGTCTCCTCCAGCATTCCCCGTTGTTTCAGATCGGTTAAGAGGGCCCAGGTGGCCCGGTCTGTGGCTTTGCAGCAAATGTCCATGTAAAGGGCCAGATCGCCATGATGATCCCAGTCCCTGTGATAAAGCTGGATGAAACGCACGCCCTGTTCGGCCAATTTTCTAGCCAAGAGACAATTGGATGCGAATGATCCGTCCCCTGGTGTGGCACCATAGCAATCAAGGACCGATTTGGGCTCATCGGCAAGGTTCATCAATTGGGGAACACTCGTCTGCATCCGAAAGGCCATCTCATAGGCCGCAATACGGGTGCGCACCTCGGGTTGATCGAGTTCCCGGTTGGCAATGGCGTCAAGGGTTTGGATGCGGCGGACCAAATCCCCCTGAAGGGAATCCGATACACCTGGAGGCGGCCTAAGGTAATGCACCGGGTCACCACCCGATTGAAACTCCACCCCCTGATAGCGGCTGGGCAGAAACCCCGGACCCCACATCCTTTGGGAAATGGGCTGGGGATTACGGCCTGCAAAACTGGTCATCACCACAAACCCGGGCAAGTTGTCGCATTCGCTGCCAAGGCCATAAGTCAGCCACGACCCGATCGACGGACGCCCCGAGATTTGGCTCCCCGTGTTCATCACGGTGTGGGCGGGATCATGGTTGATTTGGTCGGTCACCATGGATCGGATGATACATAACTCATCGGCCATTTTTCCGTGCCAAGGAAGGAAGTCGCTTATCCATTGGCCCGATTGACCGTGACGACGAAACTTTGACAAATGCCCCTGCACCTTGAGGGTTTGGCCCTGAAGCTGGGCAATGGGTTGGCCTTTTGTGAACGACTCGGGCATGGGTTTGCCATCAAGGCGATCAAGCTCGGGTTTGTAATCAAAGGTTTCTAGGTGGCTTGGCCCGCCTGACATATAGAGATAAATCACCCGTTTTGCCTTGGGGGCAAAGTGAGGCAAACCAAGGATACCCGGGGGCACTCCTCGTTCCGTAACGGTTGACCCTGGTTTTTCGTTTCCCTTTGCGGATTGCTGAAACAGTCCTTGCAAAGCGGCGGCACCAAAACCGATCCCCCCCCGGGTAAGGAGGGCCCGCCTTGACCATTCCATTTCATTGGCAGGTGTCATGGACATTAGTTTCTCGTGTTGGTTT
>SIAL01000169.1 GCA_009691815.1 Gemmataceae bacterium
AACTGCGCGTCTTAAAGCGAATCGTGTCGACGGCCGAAGCACGATTGGCCTGGATCGCCTTCAACACGACCCTCGCCTTCGTCGGTCTCTGGATGCTGCGTCGCTCCAACAGGTCGTGAGGCCGTCTAACAACGGCATGCAGCGGACGGCGCTGCGCGCCGCCGCTGATGCCGAGCGTTGGACATTTCAAATCCAGTTTGGCGAACCCCTAGCCCTCGGAAAGGACCACGAGGTTGTCTCGATGCACCACCTCCCCATAGGCACAGGCCCCCAGTTTGGCCGTGATTTCCTCCGTGCGAAGTCCCTTAATGCGGAGGGTGTCGATGGCGGAATAGTTGCTTAAACCCCTAGCGATTTCGTTCCCCTCGGGGCCTAACAGGCTTACCACCGCCCCTTTGTGAAAAGTCCCCTTTACCTCAGTAATGCCAATGGCAAGGAGGCTTTTTCCATTAACAAGCAAGGCCCTTACTGCCCCCGCATCAAGCCTTAGGGTGCCCCTAGGTTGGGCCGTGTACCCTATCCACCGTTTCCAAGAGGGGAGTCCCCCTTCCTTGGCGAGAAAATGCGTTCCTTTTTCCTGGTCCGAAAAAATCTCTTGAAGAATGCCCGGCTCCGTCCCCTTGGCCATGAACACCGAAGTGCCCGCAATGGTTGCCATCCGGGCCGCTTTGAGCTTGCTCTTCATCCCCCCCGAACCCAGCGAACTTTTACTGACCCCGGCTCGTTCAAGAACCGCATCGTCGATCTCAGGAACAAGTTTTAGAACCTTGGCGTTAGGGTCTGTGTGGGGATCGCATTCCATTAGGCCATCAATCACACTCAACAAAACCAAAATGGGGGCACGAATCAGGCTAGCCACCATGGCGGCAAGGGTATCGTTGTCCCCAAAACGAATCTCCGCGACACTCACCGTATCGTTTTCGTTAATGATGGGGACGGCCCCCCATTCCAAAAGGGTCAAAATGGTGTTTCGGGCGTTTAGGTAACGGGGCCTGTTATCGAAATCGCCGGCGGTAAGCAGGATCTGGGCGGTTGGCAACTTGTGGGGGGAAAAGGCGTCCTCCCAAGCGCGCATGAGGAAACATTGGCCCACCGCGGCACACGCCTGTAAACCGGGTAGATCGGTTGGTCGGCCGGGTAATAGGAGTCTGCCGACGCCTGCTCCGATGGCGCCGGAACTGACCAAAACGACTTGCTTTCCGGCAAGTTGGAGTTCGGCAATTTGGCGGGCTAATTCCGCCATGCGAATGGGGTCAAGGCGCCCTTTAGCGTCGGAAAGTACATTGGTTCCAACCTTAATGACAAGGGTTGTGGCTTTCTCGAGAATCTCTTGACGCACCCTATGCTCCTGGCGGGCCCATTCGGCCTTTAAGCCAACCCAAGGAATCGGAAAGGTCATGCAATTTCGCCTGCCGGTTGGAAACCTGCTCCGAAGTTTTTAGTTTAAGAAAAACCTCTCCAAAACATAAGGACCTATTCATGGCCACCTCACAAACCCTTTTCGGTTTGACTTTTGCCGTCTTGCTCGGCGTTTCCACTGTCACCCATGCCCAGGAAACCGGCGTTTTTGAGGACCGGGTACTCAAGGATGCGGATGGAACCGAAGCGAAATATGTACTTTTCAAACCGGCCGGGGCGGGCAAAGCATTAGAAGGGAAAAAAATCCCCCTTATTCTTTTCCTTCACGGAAGTGGTGAAACGGGAACAGACGGCAAAAAACAGGCCACCGTTGGATTAGGTCCCGTGGTGAAAAAACAAGCGGCAACCTTTCCCGCCTATGTGGTATTTGCCCAATCGCATAAAAGGAATTGGCGAGCAGGATCCACCGACGCCAATCGGGCGCTGCGCATGGTGGATGATTTGTGTAAGGAGGCGCCCATTGACACCAACCGGATTTACCTAACCGGCCTTTCCATGGGAGGCTACGGCACTTGGAGTCTTGCGGCGGCAGAACCCAAGCGCTGGGCGGCCATTGTCCCGGTTTGTGGGGGAGGAAATCCAACGGATGTTGCCAAGTTTAAGGATATTCCTTGTTGGTGTTTCCACGGGGATAAAGACACGGCGGTGAAGGTGGAAAAGTCACGAGAAATGATTGAGGCCCTGAAAAAGGTGGAATCCGACCCCAAATACACCGAATACCCAGGGGTTGGCCACAATAGCTGGGACAAAGCCTACGGAACCCCGGAGCTTTTCCCTTGGCTTTTTGCCCAAAAACGGACAGAATTGAAGTAACACCTTGGTTTTTGGATGATCAGAATTTCTTTTTGGAGGCCGAATCGATGAGCCAGAACAAATCCCCCCTCAATCGTAGGGGATTTCTCGGTGCTTCCGCCCTTGGCGCGGGAGCATTGAATTTAAGCGCGGCATCCTATACCCGAACCATCGGGGCCAACGGGCGAATGGGGATCGCGTTTGTTGGGGTAGGAGGCCGCTGTCAAGCGCACCTTGCCATCATCAATAAGCGAGCCAAAGAAAAAAAGGATGTCGCGGCGGTGGCGGTGTGCGATGTTTGGGATGGGCATGTCGCCAAGTTTACCCGGGTAAATATGGGCAAAACCGAGGAGCGAGTTTACTCTCAGGGACTTTACCCCTCGGCCAAGACGGTTGGCCTCGATCCGGATGACAAGGTCCATGTAACCAAGGATTATCGACGGTTATTGGACCTCAAAGAAGTGGATGTGGTGTGCATTGGAACACCGGACCATTGGCACGCCAAGATTTCCATTGACGCGGCGAAAGCCGGCAAGGATGTCTATTGCGAAAAGCCCATGACCAAAACCATCGACGAAGCCCATGCCGTCGTGGATGCCATGCAAAAGTACAACCGGGTGATGGCGGTGGGTGTGCAATCCATGGCGGATCCCCAGTGGCGGATGGCTAACGAGCTGATCAAGTCGGGCAAGATTGGCCATGTCTCTCAGGGGCAGACAAGCTATTATCGAAACTCGGCGGTGGGCCAATGGCGCTATTACCGCCTTTATAAGGAGCAAAATCCAAAAACCATTGATTGGGATATGTTCCTTGGCCATCAACACAGCATTTTTCCAAACACTCCGCTTGGACCCAAGGTCGATTTTGATCGGGCCATCTTTGGACAATGGCGCTGCTATTGGCCCTTTGGTGGCGGGATGTTTACCGACCTTTTTGTCCATCAAACCACTCACCTTATCGAAGCCATGGGATTGCGGTATCCCCGTCGAGTCGTAGGCGGCGGAGGCCTGTACCTCGAATACGATGGACGGGATGTCCCCGATGTGGCCACGGTTGTCGCCGATTATGGCGAAGGGTGCCAGCTTACTATTTCCGCCTCTATGATTAGCGCCTATCCGATCGAGGAGGTCATTCGTGGCCGCCTTGGCACGATAAAGTTCGTCAAGGGGGGCTACATTGTGATCAAGGATGATCCCGCCGGTGGCGCGGGGATTCCCGCCCGCCTTGAAAAGAGCGTGGAGGGGGAATTTGTGGCAAGTAATGGCCCCGTAGCCACACCCACTTGGCCCCATGCCGACACCGAAGACCTTTGGGACAACTTCATCAACTGCTGTCGGGTGCGTAATCGGGCCACCTTAAGCAGCCCGGAACTGGGAGCGGCGGCATTCACCACCGTATCCCTTGGTGTGCAGAGCTACCGAACCGGCAAGGCCCTTTATTGGGACCCCGAGGCAAGGAAAGCCGTCGAGGCGGATAGCACCTGGGCCAAGAGGCTTGAAGAAAAAAGCAAACAACGAGGCAAAGCGAACCAAATCATCGGCTGGAAAGGTGGCGACTCGGGCAGCAGCCTAACTCCCCCCGATTATATGGCTCTTGCCGGGGCATGGGTCAATGGGCAAGATCCATCCGATGGTGGCAAATCCGCCGGTCTGCCGGTGGAGGGGATTCCAATAGAAACGGGCCGAAGGCGGCCCAAAAAAGACAAATAGTAGCCCTTTTTTGCAATCAACACCAAGGCGGAAGGCACAATCCTTCCGCCTTTTTTTGTAAATAGACGCGGACGGGGTGCAATCATGCGCGTATTTGGATGGCTGTTGGTGCTGATCTCTTTGGGGTTATTGAATTTACCCCTATCGACGGCTTGGTCGGCGGAACCTTGGGCCGACAGACGCCTAAAGCCGCAAACGGGCCTTGAGTTTTGGTTTGATGCCTCCTCCATTGCCAAAGCGACGGGGCCATTGCAACGAAAATCCGCGGCGGGGGATAGTGCCTTGGCCCTTTGGCCCGACGGGTCTGGAAATCAACGGCACGCCCGACAAACCGATCTGCAATCCCAGCCCCAATTGCTGAACCTGCCGGGCGGATCGGTGGTTCGGTTTAATGGCGACAAGCAGCATTTCCGAGCCTTCGCCAAAGATCGGACGCTTTCGGGGTTCAGCATGGCGGCGGTGGTGGTTCCGCATGCTAATAGTGGTCAATTTCGCGGGTTTTTGGCGTCCAATGCACCCAATGGCCGGGATTATGAAACCGGGTTTAATCTGGATATGGGACCGGAATTGACCCTTGGGTTTAATAGCCTTAACGCCGAAGGCAAGGGGTTTGGGGGTTATCATAACTTTTTGAAAGGGTCTTTTTCCTTCGGAACCTTGCATCAGGTTGTCCTTACCGGCGATCCCAAGACTAAAAAGATCCTTTGTTATGTGGATGGAGCCTTGACGGGTTCCCGGGATTGGAACGGCACCCCTATCTCTCTCGAAGAGATTACCCTTGGGGCACGATATTACAACAACGGCCAAGGTCCATCGGAGGTCACCGGCCAGTTCGAAGGGGACCTTTTGGAATTGATCGCCTATGATCATCCCCTTTTGGGGTCTGAACTGGTTGATTTGCAAAGCTATTTCAAAACCAAATACAGCACTCTCGCGGAAGGCTTGCCCAAAAACTTGGGCCGGGCCCTCACCGGGATTCCCCTCGTTCCAGTAAATCCCTCACCGGCGGTTCAAATGCTCTTGCCGGGATTTACGGCAAGGCAACTCCCCATCGATTTGCCCAATCTGAACAACCTAAAATATCGCCCTGATGGCAAGCTGGTCGCCCTTGGGTACGGCGGGGACGCCTGGATCCTTGAAGACACCGATGGCGATGGGCTAGAGGACAAGGTAACCCCGTTTTTTGTGAACAAAGGCCAACTCCGGTCCCCCATTGGCATGGCTTGGACACCACAAGGACATCCACTGGGGAATGGGCTGGTGGTAGCCAGCAAAGGAAAAATCAGTTATCTTTCAATCCCGCCCGGTGAAACCTTGGCTAAGGAGCGGATAATCGCCAGTGGTTGGAAGGAATTGGTGGTTAATGTGGACGCCCTTGGCATAGCCTTTGATCCTAAGGACAATAGCATCTATTTTGGCCTTGGGGTTTTTGATTATTCGAACGCGTTTCAGGTGGAAAAAGACGGCAAATCCTCCTTTCGGATCGATTCGGAACGAGGCACCATAATGCGCCTTTCCGGCGATTTGAAAACCAAGGAGGTTGTTTGCACCGGTATTCGTTTCCCGGTGGCCCTTGACATCAACAAGCAGGGTGATCTTTTCTGCACCGATCAGGAAGGCGCCACTTGGCTACCCAACGGCAATCCCTTTGACGAATTGCTTCACATTCAAAAAGATCGGCACTATGGATTTCCCCCAAAACACCCGGTCCATCTCCCTAATGTGATCGATGAACCAAGTGTATATGATTATGGTCCCCAGCACCAATCCACTTGTGGGCTATGGTTTAATCGTGCGGACCGTGGGGGAAAATCGTTCGGCCCGTCCCACTGGACGGACGATGCCCTTGTCTGTGGGGAATCTCGCGGCAAACTTTACCGGACCAAAATCATAAAGACCCCGGCGGGATATGTCGCGGCAAATCAGATCATCGGTTGCCTAAATATGCTGACCATTGACGCGGTGACCAGCCCGGCGGGGGATTTGGTGGTCTGTGTGCATAGCGGCGCGCCCGATTGGGGAACCGGCCCCACCGGCAAGGGAACGCTTTATAAAATAGCCTATTCCGATCCCCAAATTCCTCAACCTGTGCTCATTTGGCCCTCGTCCCAAAGGACGGTACAAGTGGCATTTGATCGCCCTCTCGGCGATGAGGCGCTGGCCGGCCTTGCAAAAGGGGGTTCACTCGTTCGGGGAAGTTTTGTTCGCGCCGGGGACACTTTTGAATCCATGCGGCCAGGCTATGAAGTGGTGCGCCGCCAAATGCAGAGCCCCCGAAATGTCCTAGGGATTCATGGTATGCAAGTCACGCCCGATCGCCGGACCTTGGTGATTCACACCGATTCCCATGCCCAATTGGAACATTATGCGCTTACCCTACCCGGCCTTGGTCGCCCCCCCAAAGGTTCCATGGAGGTTCGTCCCAAAGTGGTATTGGGGCAATACCCCCAAATTGATCTCGACTATTCTTTGACGGGTCTCGATGCCAAACTTTCTTCCAGCACCGACACGGAAACTTGGTCTGGCTGGCTTCCGCACCCCGATCCTCTTGTCAGTCGTGAGCTTACCCAAAAAAGCGCTTCCCATCAGCAGCTTTGGTCCGCATGGAAACCGGGCACCAAAATGACCCTTGCCACCAACCTGTTGCTTAAGGATATGCTTCGGCCCGCAGTGCAAGCCGGGGCCAAATTGGATCACACTTTCCCTCCCGAAAAGGTAACCCTAATCCTTAGAAGTCCGACCCCCTTTACTACATTAAGCAAATCCATCAATGTGGGGGAGCTTCGCCTTACCATCCAAAATACCGAGAACCCGGTTCCCTTGGTGGTTGAGTTGACCAGCCCGGAATTTTCCCTGACATGGTGTACGGCGGAGGATTCCCGGGAACGGGCCTTTCCCCTCCATCGGTTTCTCCTTCCTTGGGCCCCCAAGGCGGGCACAAGCCCGATCCCCGTTTCGGAACCGGTCAAAGGAGATTGGGCCAAAGGTCGAAAAATCTTTTTCAGTGAACAGGCCGTCTGTTTTAAGTGCCATCAGGTCGCCGGGGAGGGAGCCACCATTGGGCCCAATCTTTCCAATTTGATCCATCGCGATTTGGAATCGGTCACCCGAGACATTACCCACCCAAGCATTGCCATTCATCCTGACTATCTCTCTTATGTGGTGAACACCAACTCGGGCAGGGCCATTACCGGGACCCTTCGGCGGGTGGACGGAAAAACTTTGATAAGTGACCACCTTGGCGTCGTTCACAAATTGGACCCATCCGAGATCGAATCCGTTACGGCATCGCCCAAATCGATCATGCCCGAAGGGGTTGCCAAGCTCCTTGGACCGGAAAAGATGGAAGATCTTGTGGCCTACTTGTTGACGCCGCCACCCACCATGCCGCTTGGTGGTCTAAAAATTCCGTACCCTGCCCGGACACGGGTCGAAGTGGAAGCGGTTCTTGCCGGGTCGGCCCCCGAGGGCCGTATTCTTTCCCCTTTACGAATCCTTCTTGTGGCAGGCCCCAAGGACCATGGACCGGGGGAACATGATTATCCCGCCTGGCAAAAACAGTGGAAACAATTACTTTCAGCAGGGCGGGAAGTTTT
>SIAL01000170.1 GCA_009691815.1 Gemmataceae bacterium
GATGCTTCGGGGGCGTTTGTGGATAGGCCGAATGAAAAGGCCACAGTCACCCTAGCCTCGGTTGGGCTGCTTTTGGCCTCGGATCTTTTGATGCACCAAAATCCCGAATATGCCAAGTTGATCGAGTTTAACAAAAGATTTGTGCTCAACAACGCCAAGTCCTTCGAAGAGATTCGAATGGGCGCGGCGGTCTTTGACGGGTTGGGGGTGGTGCCGACCCGCAAAAACGATTGGGTTCGCCAAATCAGGGCGACCCAAAGCGAAGAGGGAGGCTATGGCCCCTCGGGTTCAAGGCTTCGAGACACAGGTGGGGTGATAGCGGCGCTTTTGCGGTTAAAGGAACCCCTTGCGAAACAAGAACGACAGGCTCTGATTGAGTTTCTCCTTATGGGGCAAGGCAAGGACGGGGGCTTTGGCGTTACCGAATCCGCCCCATCGGAATTGGACAGCTCCTATCAGATTGGCCGGGCCTTGTGGATGCTTGGCGTCACGCCCGATGCCAAGCGGATGCGGCTATTTCTTGAAAAATGTCGCACCCCTTCCGGGGGCTATTCGGTCCAATCGGGCGAGGAGCCGACCTTGGTGGACACCTATCGGGCACTGATCATTTCTTCATGGCTTAAGGATATCAAACGATAATGGCGATCGCGCTTGTGGCTTTAGGTTCCAATCTGGGTGAACGGGCGGACCAACTCAATCGGGCCGTGGAAAACCTCCGCTCCCAATTTCCAATAAGGGTACTCCAACGATCGGGTTGGATCGAAACCGACCCCGTGGGGGGACCACCCGGGCAACCCCCTTTTCTCAACGGGGTGGTCGAGTTGGAAACTGAGTTAAAACCGCACGATTTGCTCCATGCCTTGTTAACGGTTGAAACGGCAATGGGTCGAGTGCGCACGGTGGTCAACGCTCCGCGCACGGTGGATTTGGATCTGCTTATTTACGATGACTTGATTCTTGATGAACCGGGCCTTTGTCTTCCTCACAGGAGGTTGACCGAGCGATTTTTTGTGTTGATACCCCTTGAGCAGATCGGCTCGGGGGTGATGGTTCCCGGCACGGGACTTACCATTGCCGAACATTTGGCCAAACTCACCGGGCTCAAACCTTATGGCCCCGACGCGCAAAGACCGCTTCGGGGAAAAACAATTGTCGTTACCGGAGCCAGCACAGGAATTGGTCGGGCCGGGGCCCTTGAGCTTGCCCTTGCTGGGGCCGATTTGGTGCTTCATGGTCGAAATAGTGATCGGCTTGAAGGGGTTGCCCTGCTTTGTCGCCGTCGTGGCGCCAAAGTTCACACGCTATTGGCGAATTTGGATTCCGAAGGGCCAAAAGTGCTTTGGGACCGCTTTTTGAAGCTTGATGTGATTCCCGAGGGATGGATCAATAACGCCGGGGCGGACATCCTAACCGGGTCGGGACCAGGGCTGTCCTTTGATGAAAAGCTAGAGGCGCTTTGGCGTGTGGATGTTCGTTCAACGCTGGAATTATCCCGATTAGCCGGATCGCTTATGGTGGAAAAAAAGGGGGGCGTGGTGATCAATATGGGTTGGGATCAGGCCGAAACAGGCATGGAAGGGGACAGCGGCACCCTTTTTGGTACAACCAAAGGGGCCGTGGTCATGATGACGCGTGCTCTTGCGGCGGATTTGGCTCCCAAAGTCCGGGTTCATTGCGTATCCCCCGGTTGGATCAAAACCAAATGGGGGGAACATGCTCCCCTGGCTTGGCAGGAACGCGTCCTACGCGAAACCCCCTTGGCTCGCTGGGGTACCGCGGAGGATGTTGCCAAGGCTTTTGTCTGGCTCATGTCGCCCGCCTCACAATATCTCACTGGCCAAACCGTGCGCGTCAATGGTGGGGCGATCCGTGCCTGAAATACCAGACTCTGTTGGGAAACCAATGAGCCAACCCCGTCCGAAAAAGGGATCCAAGCAGACCCAAGGAGAAGATCCGCCCAAGGCGATAATCGTTGCACCAAGCATTCCCGCCAAGGGAGAGTTGCCGGCGTCGTTTGATCTTTTGCCCGGTTTGTTGGCGGAAAAACCGGCCATGAAGGCTGTTCTTGCTGCCCTTTTGAAGGGAAAGGCCGGTACGATAGATGGAGCCTTTGGATCCTCGGTTCCGTTGGTAATCGCCACACTCGCTCTCCATTGTCCGCATCCTATTCTTGTCGCGGTTGCCCATGCCCGGGATTTGGACAACCTTGCTTCCGACATCCAATCGTTTAGTGGTCGGCCCGTTGGCCTATTTCCCATTACCGGTTCGCTGCCCGGGGACAAACAGCTTGATCAGGAACACCGGGAACGGCTCGCCCTTTTATCGAGGCTTCGAGATGTTAATGGGCCTGACATCATTCTGGCCCCTTTTGCCGCATTGATGCAGCCCGTTCCGGAACCCCTGGAATTGGTCCAAAGCGCCAAACCGTTTGGTCCGGGCAGCCGAATCGAACCGGAGGATCTTGCCCGGTGGTTGGTGGATTCCGGTTATGAACCCTGTGAGATGGTGGAAAAGGTTGGGGACTTTGCCCGCCGAGGCGGTATTGTAGATATATTTCCTCCTGATAGGCTAAAACCTGTCCGTATGGAATTTTTTGGCGATGAAATCGAATCTGTTCGGGAATTTGACCACCTTACCCAGCGATCGGGCCAAACCCTTGAAAGGGTGGCGCTGTTGCCCCTGGCCACCGGGACCGATCAGGAAAACAATTTTCCCCGAGGGAACTTGGTGGAACACCTTCCCAATGGCTCTTGGACGGTGCTCCTTGAACCGGGAGAATTGGACGAGCAAGGAAAGGTTTTCGCCGACCGTATGGAAGGGGTCTTGGGACTGTTTGACCCCTCGGCGGTAAACCAGTTCTTGATCTCCCGACCCAATGTGGTCCTGTCGGCGCTTCCTTCCCCCAGCATGGAGGAGACCTGCCTCCTTTCTGTCGAATCGGTGGAACGCTTTAGCGGCTCGGTTGACCGGATTGGCGAGGAACTCGATTTGGCCTGTGGGTCAAGCCATGTGATGATTGCGGTTCACAATGATGCCGAGGCTCGAAGGTTGGGGGAAGTCCTCCAGACGGGAAAGCTATCCCAAGCCCATTTGCTTCATATGGTGTCGGGGCAGGTTTCCCGCGGTTTTCGAATGCCCGGCTTTTTGTCAGACGGAACGGGCCTTGTGGTTCTGGGCAGCCAAGAACTTTTTCACAAAGAGACGGCGCGCCCCGTCGCCCCATCGCGCAAACTCGAAAGCCGCGCGATCGACAGCTTCCTCGATCTTTCCGAGGGGGACTATGTCGTTCACATAAGTCACGGCATTGCCCGCTATTTGGGCATGAAATTGTTGGACAAAACGGCCGTAAAACTGGGGTCCATTCCGGCCGGGGCCTTGCAGTTTAACTCTTCCTCTCAGGCCGAAGAACACCTCATCCTTGAATTTCGGGAAGGGGTGAAGGTATATGTCCCCGCCACCCGAATCGACTTTGTCCAAAAATATGTGGGGGGCGCCAAGGCGGATCCCGAGTTATCCAAATTTGGCGGCACTCAGTGGCAAAAACGAAAGGACAAGGTTCAGGAGGCTGTTCTCGATCTCGCCGCTGATATGATGGAATTGCAGGCCCAGCGCGAAGCCACACAGGGGTCGTCCTATCCCCCCGACAGCGATTGGCAAAAGGCTTTTGAAGCGGGCTTTGGCTATCAGGAAACACCCGACCAATTGATTGCTATCGACGAAATCAAAGGCGATATGTCTCGTGGGCGGCCCATGGATCGCCTTGTTTGTGGCGATGTGGGGTACGGCAAGACGGAACTCGCCTTGAGGGCCGCTTTCAAAGTCGTGGACAATGGTCGCCAGGTTGCCGTACTTGTGCCGACCACGATTCTTGCCGAGCAACATTACAAGAGCTTTTCTAAGCGCTTTGCCGATTTTCCCTTTACGGTCGGTTCACTCAATCGGTTTCGGACCCCTGCGGAAATTCGTGAAACGCTCAAAGGAATCACCCAAGGTTCCGTGGATGTGGCCATCGGGACGCATCGCCTTTTAAGCCAGGATGTGGTCTTTAAGGATCTTGGCCTTGTGATCATCGACGAGGAGCAGCGATTTGGCGTAGAGCACAAGGAGCGGCTCAAAAAGATCAAGGCGATGGTGGATATTTTGACCTTGACCGCCACGCCGATTCCCCGCACCCTTCATTTTTCTCTTTTGGGCATCCGGGATATCTCCAATCTGGAGACCCCGCCACCCGACCGCCTAGCGGTGGAAACAAGGATCATAAGATTTGATGAAACCCTCATAAAGAACGCCATCAATCGCGAACTCAACCGAGAGGGGCAGGTCTTTTTTGTTCACCCAAGGGTTTGCGACATCGAACCCTTGGCCCAAAGAATCCGGAGTGTCATCCCCAAAGCAAGGGTAGTTGTAGCCCATGGTCAAATGCACGAAGGGGGCCTAGAGGCCGCGATGATCACTTTCCTAAATCGGGAAGCGGATGTGCTAATCTCCACAACCATTATTGAAAGCGGATTGGACATCCCCTCGGCCAACACCATCTTTGTCAATGAAGCGGATCACTACGGACTGGCTGATTTGCACCAGTTACGAGGCCGGGTCGGGCGAGGCCGCAATCGGGCCTATGCCTATTTTCTTTTGGACGGACGCAAACAGGCCAACTCCCAAGCGGTTCGACGGCTCAAGGCAATTGAGGAATTTGCCGAATTGGGCGCGGGATTTAAGATCGCCCTTAGGGATCTGGAAATTCGCGGAGCGGGCAACATTCTTGGCACTCAACAATCGGGCCACATTGCTTCTGTCGGCTATGAACTGTATTGCCAGCTCTTGGAGAATGCGGTCCGGACCCTCAAAAATCAGGCTCCCCGAGCGGAAATCAATGTCAACATTGACCTGCCTTGGACGGCTTACCTCCCTAGGGATTATGTACCGGGGACCAAACAGCGCCTTGAGATTTACCGTCGCCTTACCCGCGTCCGGAAACTGGAACGGTTGGCCGATTTTCAATTGGAGTTGGCGGAGCGCTATGGCAAACTTCCCGAACCGGTGATTTGGTTGCTCCGGTTGGCCGAAATCAGGCTCAATGCGGCAAAGTGGAACCTTTCGGCCATTCATCTCGACCGTCCCCCCTCACCGGATACGCCTATCGAAATGATTCTCACCTATCGCGATCCAAGAAAGGCACAAATGATTGCCGGACGAAGCGGTGGACGATTGAAAATCATCGACCCAATCCGACTCTATTTTCGGCTAAAAAAGGGGGAAACCGAACCTTTGAAACTGTACCAAATCGTAAAATGGCTGCTGAATCCCGCCAGTGCGTAGCGGGCAAATGGGTCGGAAGCTGGTCTTGAAACTGGGTACCAGTTTTTTAATGGAATCGCCCGCCCGGAGCATTAACCTCCAAATTTTTTCTTAAAGTTCCCATTAGGCAAACATCCAGGCGAACGGTGAGCCTCCTGATTTCTTGAGGATCCTTCCGTGCCGGGGCGCATCCGTGACGGACCAATAGGGAACCGGTTTTGTTTTGTTTTTACGAGCCGGACGCGTGAGCGACGGACAAAGGATGCAATAGGCGAACGGCGGATGTAAACCCACTGATTCTCCTTGGTTAGATTGAGCCGATTATCTAACCTGACCCCGTTTTCCGGGTCTGACCATGAACCGATACGCCAAAGCCCCAAAGGCCTTTGACCTGATTGGCCTAGTGGAACGGATCCCCGATCCGGCCTGCTTCACCCTGGAAGCCGTTGCACCGGTCAAAAGGGGAACGGGAACGGATGGCTCTACTTTCCCTTCCTGCATTCCGTCTGCATTCCCATTGCATTCCCAAAACCCGCTATTCAGAAGACACGATTGATCTTAATTGATACGGCTGCCCCAAAAGTGGAGGCTTCGGAAACCACTAGAAAACAAGCGGTTTCATCACGAAAACAAGCGGAAGGGGAGGGATTCGAACCCACGGATGCCTTACGACATCTCCGATTTTCAAGACCGGTGCATTAAACCACTCTGCCACCCTTCCGTGCGAGAGATCCTAAGGTATTGTCGGAAAAGTGGAGTGGAAAGCCAAGATCGTGCTTCGTTGTCGCAATATTGGGGACCTTTACGGCTCTATCGCCAAAAAACGGAGCCCAATGGGGTTTTTAGAGCAAATCTGGGTGGACAGTCGTGGCCGGATGTATGATAATTGTTTGAACAAGTATTCGGAAACACCTTGCTATGACTTCCCTCTTTGCCTCCGGTGCGGAACAGATCCTCTTCCCCATCCTTGCCCAATTGGTGGTGATCCTCATTTCCGCTCGGATCATGGGCTATCTGATGCGCTTTCTGGGCCAACCCGAGGTGGTAGGCGAAATTGCCGCGGGCCTTTTGCTTGGCCCCTCGTTTTTGGGTATGTGGTTTCCCGCCATTCAGGCCCAAATTTTCCCTGCGGTCGTCGAAGGCGTTGGGCCGGGGATTCTGCCCGCCATTTTAACCGTGCTCGCCCAACTCGGTCTGCTGGTGCTCCTTTTTCAGGTGGGCCTTGAATTTGATTTTAGCCACCTAAAGTGGTCGGGCATGGCCACCTTTTCCATTTCGGCAACCGGGATTGTTTTTCCCTTTGGGCTGGGACTGCTTTTGGCCTGGTTCATTCATGATCGGTTGGGAATCCGCGCCGATGGAACCGTGGTCGATTTTTTGCCCTTTGCCTTGTTCATTGGCACCGCCATGTCCATTACCGCCCTTCCTATTTTGGGTCGCTTGATGATTGAGTGGGGCATCACCCGGACTCGCCTTGCTACAATCACCATCTCGGCGGCGGCCCTTGATGATGCCGTGGGTTGGATCATTCTGGCGACGGTTGCCGCCATTGCCAGCTCGGCATTTGAGCCGCTTCGATTGATTGGCATGATCGGTGCCTCCGTTGGTTTTTTCCTGCTGATGCTGTTGGTTGTCGCCCCCCTTATAAGGAACTGGTTGGGTCGGTTGATGGCCAAATCGGGTGGTGAAGTTTCGATGGTGGCCCTTTCGATCTGCATGGTGTTGGTGTTTATGTCAGCGATGGTCACCAGCAAGATCGGGATATTTGCCATTTTTGGAGCGTTCATTGCTGGGGCGGTATTAAGCCCCCTTCCCGGTTTAAGGGAGGCCGTTTCCCGAAGGCTTAGGGAGTTCACCACGGCTTTCTTTCTCCCGATTTTTTTCGCCTATACCGGCTTACGCACCAACATTGGTTCGCTAAACGATGGGTATCTTTGGGGAATATGCGCCTTGGTCATGGCGGCCGCCATTAGTGGGAAATTGTTGGGGTGTTTGCTTGCGGCAAAAATCTCAGGATACCCGTGGCGCGAATCGATGCTCATTGGGGTCCTCATGAATACCCGTGCCCTGATGGAGCTGATCGTAATCAA
>SIAL01000171.1 GCA_009691815.1 Gemmataceae bacterium
TCCAATTAGTGCTTCTACCACAAAGACAATTTCCAACTTCAAATCCGCAATTTCATTCCGTTCCGCCTCCAAAGAACCCGATTTTGTCGCCACCTTGCCCACATAAACTGCCACAGGATATTGGGTATCCTCACCACTTTCCTTTTCGGGAACATCGGTAACTAGGGCAAATTTGCGCTTCCCCTCGGGAACAGCCGCCTCCTTATCGGTTTCTACCAAAGGTTTGCCATCCGTACCGAGCAAAACAAATTTTCGTTTCGGATCATCCACCGGTTCCAAAACAAAACGAGTATTCCAAAGGAGGTAGGAAACCTTATCTTTTTGATCTTTCTTGGGAATCCATCCGAACGGTTTTCCTTTGCCATCACCAACCCGAATGAAGCCGTTTTTCTCCACCGAGCCATCATCCCCCTTGAGATGAAAATAGACGGAAAAAGGTTCAATTACTCGGTTTTGAGCATCCGACTTGGGCAGATCATAAATCGAAGTCAAACTGCTGGTGATGATGATTTTTTCAAAGAGGTTGGATTCTTTGCCATCCCGCCCCTTTGCTCGCACCAAAAGTTCAGGCCCTGCCTGAAGCGTGAAGCCCATTCCCAAAAAGAGGGCGGTGCTGATCCCATAGCGAATGCTTCTCATACTGGTCATGATGGTTTCCTTGCTAATAGTTTCTCTAACACCAATTACTTCTGGGCCAATGCCGCTTGACTGACCAAAACCGCCAAACGAACTTCGGCGAACGGAGTCCATTTGGGATCCACCTTTTGACCAAGGGCCGCCTGGTAGGCGATCGCTGCCTTGTCGGCTTGCCCAAGGGTTTCGAATAGTTGCCCCCGTAAAACTTCCATCCCTGCCGTGGATGGGCCAGATTGCAGACGAACGAGGATCTGCTTGGCTTTATCCAGGTCGATCAAACCAAGTTCCACCAATTCCCCCTCAATTTCGACCAAGCGCTCTAGGACGGTGGTATTCCCTGGAAAGGTTTTAGAAGCCTTTTCCAAAACCTTTTTGGCATCAACATACCGTGATTGAATTCTCGCCAATTGTGCCGTTGCCAAGGCCGTATTGGGGGAATCCAACCGATCCATCATCTGTTTGGACCCGGCAAAGAGCGAGGGGTATCGGTCCTGAAGAATGGGCGAGGCAATCCATTCTTTGAGGGTTTCGGCGTTTGCCGCTTTGGCCCATTGGCGAAGGGCCTCATTTTCCTTGGAGGCGATGGAGCCGACCGAAGCGGCCCATTCTTCCGCAAACCGGGCAAGGGCAAATTTGAG
The DNA here is from genome assembly GCA_009691815.1 of Gemmataceae bacterium. Lineage (GTDB taxonomy): Bacteria > Planctomycetota > Planctomycetia > Gemmatales > Gemmataceae > SYLG01. The sequence goes on from SIAL01000171.1 coordinate 1,275, forward strand.
AACGGGAGATTGTGCCATTTGGAACTGGTTTATGAGGTCCGCGTTGGCCGCTTGAACTTTTGTTTGTGGCGTCTCGGAAAGTAAGGGGCAGGCCACTTTCTTGGCCAATTCCAACTGGTCACCTTTTTCCAGAAGCGTCAAAATGCTAGTCGCCCGAAGCAACTCGGTCATCTCTTTTTTGGAATCCAAAGAGAGAGCCGCGGTGGCATCGGTGGTGTTGGATTTCCGGTTGGTAAATTGGTCCCAAGCACGATGAATCACCAAAGGGGAAGAACTGTCGGCACCGGTGGCAATTCCAAGGGCCCCATCTAAGAATTGGGCCAAACCCTGGCGAATCGACCTTTCTTCCAACAGAAGCTGATAGTTTTTGGCGTCGGGACGCATGGCGATAAAGTCTTGAAGGGCGGTGGCTTTGATCCACGAAGGATTGAAGGACGCCCTCGTTTTCCAGTCCCCGGCACTGGCAAAAGCTTTGGCTGCCGCGTCGGAATAGTCTGGTAACACCAAAAGCGATAGGAAGCCTTGGGTTTGCCTAGCCGCAATCACCCCTTGGGCTATTTCCGTTTTTCGAGAAACAAAAGTTTTGTTGTCGTATAGATTTTCCAATTGAGTGGCAGTATTGGCGACCAAAAGGAGGTCTTTGCCCAACTGTTGGCGCACGGGTTCGGGGAGGGTGGTTCCCGAACGATTGGCCCAGACCTTGGTAGCCTGGGCCAAGCAGTAGTAGGTTTTCACAAGGTTTTCGAAAACAGGATCATTTTGGATTGCTCTGCCTGGTTTGAGGATTTCCTGCAATTGGGCAGTCGCCTCGTTGGCCAATTGTATTTGGGAAGCGGGGTTTTCTTTCCAAGCTTTTTCCAAATTGAGGCGGGCTAAACCTAGCAACAGGATTGGGTCATCTTTTTGGATGAATTGGGCGGAAAGGGCGGCGGCGATTTCTTTTTGAATTTGTTCCTCTTTGATAGTGCCCTGAAGACTGGCGGAAATGAGAATTTGCAGGAACCTTGCATCCCTGTGCAAAAGCAACCCTTGAGTGGCGATTTCCACGGCGGCTTTGTGGTTTCCCTCTTCTAAGGCACCGCCAATTTGGTCCAAGAACCATCTGGGACTTTCTAGCTGTTCGATTGTGGACTTGGCCTGGTCGAGAAGCTCGGGGGTAAACCCAGCTTTGGGGTCTGCTTTAACAATCTCTCCAAATGCGGTCCGAGCGATTGTCCTTAAAGGAGCCGCATCCAGATGCAATTTTGCGGAATAGTAGTCTCCCTTGGTGGCGTTTTTCGCCAGAAGCAGAGCGGCCCCGCCTTGAGCGGCAAGGCCAATAGTCTTTACTTTGCCCGGGTTTTTGGCAAGGGGACCGGCAATTTTGAGGACCTCAGCAAGCAAGGCGACATCCAGATTCTTGGGATCCGCATTTGCAATTTTGAAAAGGGAATAGGCCAAAGTGGATTCAAAATGCGTTAGGACATCCGAGGCGTAGGGTGGGGGCTGAACATTAAGGAGCTGGTTTTCGTCAACCTTTTTCCCGTCATCGATTCGGGGTTCATCGGAGAGCAAATAATACTCTTTGCGGGCGTTAGTTTCGCTTTTCAACTTTTCAATCAAGGTTTGGGCGGTGCGAAGGGATTGGGTCACTCCTTTATAATCACCCAACACAAACTGGGTATTTACTTCAACCAAAGCCGAATTCAGACTCCGATGGGCACCCACCACATTACGAAGCTGAGAAATCCGTGCGATTTCGTCTTTCCGGGAAAGCTCGGCAATGGTTCTGATCTCGGATTCGCGGTTTAACAAAACATCGAATCGCACAAGGGCCCGTTTATCCAGAATGGATAATTCCGAAACGCGTGCGGGATCGGCATCGAGAAAGTCTTTTATCAATTTGAGTTCGTTCAGGCCTTCTTGGAAAAGAGAATAGGCCTCGCTGTAAATTTGCAATCCATCCTTGGCGGAAACAATTTCGGCGACAAGGAGGTTCCACGAAAGCCTTTTGATCCGACCGGGAAGGTCCATGACCGTTAAAGGCCCGATATTCAAGGGGGGTCGGGCGAGGAGGTGCGGATGGCTTAACTTGAAGTCTTTTTTATCCTTTTCGACTGTATCCGCCGGGTACCCGGTGGCAATTAACAATCCCGAAAAAAGGGTTGCTATACAGGTCTTTGGTAGGATTTGGGACATGGGAGGGAACCTTTACTACAGAGGATAAAGTGGGAGGAATCAACGAACCTTTTCAATCGGAGGGGCGGTAATCCTTGTGGTAAACCAATTCCGCGATTCCCCCTGAACCTTTTCAAGGGCAATCGCCAACTGGTTCAATTCGTGTTCGGTAAATGAGTTGGGATTGGAGGCGGATAATCTTTGAGCCACAATGGAGGCATCCCGATTTGCCTCGGGTAAATGCCCCATTTTATGATGGAGAATGGCTCGGAAGCAGCGAGCTTCGAGGTGGTTGGGGTCCAATAGTAGGGAATTGTCCAAGAACTCGAGTGCTTTGGGATTTTGGCCAAGGTGAAAGGCTCTGGTGCCTTCATAAAAGTAAACTTGAGAATCGGCAACAAATTTCCCTTTCGGGAAGGAATCAATGGACTTTAACGACCCTTGGAGGAGTCGGAAAAAGCGGGATTGTTCGGCAGGCGTCCACTGTTTCTTTTTGCCCAATTCCCCAGCCATCAAATAATCGGCAAGGGATTCTTCTGTGGCTCCCACGGCAGACCAAATTTGTGCTCGGGCAATATAGGCTTCATAGGCCAGGGGATCGTCCTTTCCCTTTTCCTTGATGATTTTCGAGATTGCTCCGAACGATTTTTGCACACTCGGGGGCATTTTGGCAATCAATTCCGGGGAACCTTGTTGGAAAGGCAAAAAAACAAGAAACAGAAGGGGAGTCATAAAAATTCTCCTTGCACGAGATTATAGAGGACATGATAACACCAAGGGGAGATGGTGTTCAAGGGGTTTGGTAACCTCTTAATGTCAATTCTGTAAATATTTTCAAGCACAATCGGTTGGTAACCTCTTAATGTCAATTTGCCGGAAAAGGCATGGTCTGACTTGGGGTACCACAAGGAGTTTCCGTTTTTATTTTCAAAACAATATACAAAGCAAATATTAAACAAAATTTCTATTGGAGACATTTCGTTTATTAAGACTGATACCATTTATTATTGCAAATTTATATATGTATTTTTTATGAAAATGCACACCAAATTTCCTGATAATTATATCGGACAAGCTTAATGCAGTCCAATAAAAAGAACAATATCCAAATTCTTTTGGACTTTTTAAAACAACATTTTTTAAAATTGCCATTTCTTTCTTGTTAAGGTATGATGAACTTTTTAATGGAATTTTTGATATTACACCACTTATCCCCCTAATTTCAAAACCAGAAATCCAGCGATATATTGACCTCGTGGACACCATTAGTTCCTTTGCGATAGCCCGCCTGCTCATTCCTTCTTTGAATAGGGCGACCGCCTTCAGTCGAATACTTTCCAAAACGGGTGCTTTACCTTTGGTACGCATGGCAAGATCCTTGGGGTGATTATAGCCTGTCACCCTAGCAAGCGTAACCAAAGCGAAATGTGGCCAAAAATTCTTTGATTTGGCAAAAGAAATTCTTTCTCCTTGAATTTAGCCCCGTTAGGAAGGGGGAATTGGGATATGATTTTGCGTTGGAAAAGGTGCATTTATGCTAGGATTTGGGCGAAAACAGGTGAAATGACGAAAAAGCCTAACCCCAAGGAGACCGCCAGCTTGTTTCGCCTAAAAAAAAAGCAAAGATTTTGCAGCTGACAAACCCGGTTGGTCCCAAGAAATCTGTTTTGGCCAGTTTGGGGAAAACTTTGGCTTATCAATGCTTCCCTAAGGGAATGCCACCCCTTCGTTGGGATAAAACCCCATGGGACATCAATCCCGAGTGGAAAGGATCCTGATTTGTTTATCCCTTTGTCCCAGGGTCTTATTTCCAGGTAGACGGGTTTCTTCATTGGCCGGTTGAAAACAAGAGATGGCTCGAAAAAAGAAAAAATTGACTAATGACGGATTAGGAAAATCAGTCGAAGCCCAGAGTAGAAAGGGAGCAGAGATGACAACCGCCCCCAAGTTTCGGTAGGTCTTAGGGAAATCAGGGGGACCTAATGTCCAACCTTTGCAGTGGTTTCTCTATTTGGGGCCCATGCAAGAACCGTCTTGTCTCCACGAGGAACCTCGTATCCATTCCCAGACTTATTTCGTTATAGGCTCCGGCTTTAAAAGGAGGCCACCATTCAACGAATCCCAAGTCCCTCAATCAGGTTATAAATTTCAATAGCCTTATTGTGTTTTTCCTTAATCGCCTCCAGGTCACCGCCATTTTGTCGTTTTGCTTTGGCACAAAGGAACATGATTAGATCTGGGGGAATGCAAAGGGCCACCCCTTCCGCCATTCTGGCTTTCAAGGTAACCATCCCAACCACTTTTCCCTGTTCATCAATAACCGGGCCGCCGGAATTGCCCGGATTGACACTGATACCGAGTTGAAAATATTCCAGTCCGTTGACGGAGGTTTTGGTACTGATGACTCCCTTGCTGAGGGCATTTTTGAGAAATCCCTGGTCATTCCCTAAGCCGGGATTGCCAATAGTAAAAATGGGTTGGCCTTTTTTGAAAATATAGTCGGAATCCACGGATAAAGGAAGCCTATCCGATTCAACGCGAAGGAAGGCGATGTCAATTTTATCGTCCTCAAAGAGGAGGACAGGTTTGCAATTAACATCTTTTGTTGTTTTAGTGGCCTGAAAAAACACTGTTAAGTCATCAATATTTTCTTTGTTGATAACATGCTTATTAGTAGCGACAATATTGTTTGCAACTAAAAAACCTGTTCCCATAGACTTTTTTCCTTTTATCATAACCACAGATTTGTCTGATAATTCAACGATGTCTTCAAAAACTGGTTGTATTATTTGATCTTTATTGATATTTTCATTTTTAACAATTTTGTCTGCTTTTTCTTCATTCTTTAATTCTACTTTTAAATTTTCCACATCTTTTGGCACTCCTTTCGTGTCAAACACTACCAAATAAATCAACATTACAGATAGTACTAAAATAATTATACTTAACGCTACAACATTTAAATTTGATGATTTTTTATTTTGCACACTTTTTTCAATTGAATATGTGTTATTTTCTTTATAACTATTTTCAATTTTTCCTAAAATTCGCCACGGTCCATCTTGGTATTGAGATATGTGAATTTCCGAAACCTCGTCACAATTGTTTACTTGTAAATTTATTAGTTCTCCATTCGACATGGCACCCATTTTTATGCCATTTAATTTTACATATATCATTTTGTTTTCCTCAATTCATAAGCTATTTTTATGAACTTTTCATAAACCAGAATCCTTCTTTTACAAACGCATTCCCGCCTATTCCCTCGGTCCATTTGGCCCTTGGCTTACCAAAAACAGATGACAACGGCCAATTCTTTTCCAACCGCCTCAGTTTGGGCCATGCTAACCAGTAAATGCTATTGGTCAAGGCCCTTGGTAACCTCTTAATGTCAATTCCTAACATCCCACTACACCAATAAAGAAAAAAAGGAATGGTGAACTCTTTCAGCGAGATGGGCGCTTAAAAAAATCCGCGTTTACTTTTTTATTTTCCATCCCCATTACTCCCTTATTTGTCCGTCGCGGACGGTTCCGGGTCATACAGTCCAAAAGGTCCCCGTCCCCTTTTACTCGTCTCACCGAAGGATTTTGCGTTGACCTGTTTTTAACGAACCGGATGCTTCCGCGACGGACAGACTACCAAGCAAGTAGTGACTTTCCTCATCGGTTGGAACGATAAATTTTCAAAAATCTCGTACACAAAACCTGACTTATTCCCCCAACATTTCTCGGTACATTTCCTCGTGGAAACCCACCAACAGGGTGGTTCCCACCAAAAGCATGGGTGCCCGGAGATTGCCCGTAGGGCCCATCATCACGGCAAGCAGTTCCGCTTGGCTTGCACCCTTTGGCCCCAAGTCGAAGCGAGTGATTGTCTTGCCCTTGGCCGCCACCAACTTTTTAGCCTTGGCGGCTAAAGCAAGCGCATCTTCTG
>SIAL01000001.1 GCA_009691815.1 Gemmataceae bacterium
AGGAATGTTATTTCGTCAACCCGCTCCTTGGGTCCCCTGCCGCAAGGACGGTTCGGGTTTGGTTTTCCCTAAAGCGCCTAACGGCTTCACGAAAATGGGGATATTTTCCCCCTAAAATGGCGGCGGCAAGCAACGCGGCGTTGATTGCCCCGGCCTTTCCAATGGCAAGAGTTCCCACGGGAATTCCGGCAGGCATTTGCACAATTGACTGAAGCGAATCAAGGCCGCGAAGGGCGTGGGATTCCACAGGAACTCCAAGTACGGGAAGAATGGTCTTGGACGCCGCCATACCGGGAAGGTGCGCGGCGCCGCCTGCCCCGGCAATGATTACCTCAAGGCCACGACCTTCCGCCCCGGAGGCGTATTCAAACAACCAATCGGGGGTGCGATGGGCCGAGACAATTCTGGTTTCATGGGGGATTCCCAATTCGTCTAGAGTTGTGCTAGCGTGCCCCATGGTTTCCCAGTCGCTTTGGGAACCCATGATCACACCAACAAGAACTTGTTCTGTCATTTGGGTCATTCCTTTGAGGTTTACGAACCCACCAGATTCCGGGGTTTGCCTTGGAGGAAAGCTTGTATGTTTTCCACGGTTTCGTCCATAAGCCGTTGACGGGCCTCATGGGTCGTCCAAGCCATATGGGGTGTTATAAGACAGTTGGGTAATCCGAAAAGGGGATGATCCGCTGGGGGAGGTTCCGTGACGAGAACATCCAACGCCGCTTGGGCGGGTTTGCCTTCCAAAAGGGCTACCCGAAGCGCCAAGTCATCAATCAGGCCTCCGCGGGCCGTGTTGATCAACCAAGAACCAGACTTCATTTTCGAAAGGGTGTCCCGATTAATCAGGTGGCGGTTACTTTCGTTGAGGGGACAATGAAGGCTAATGATGTCTGCTTGGGAAAGGAGTTGATCCCAAGAGGCCGAAATTACCCCTTGAGGAACCCTACCCGAGGGACCTGGTAGGGCAATGACCTTTAAGCCAAAGGCAGCCCCGATCCGAGCGACCTGGGTCCCTATTTTCCCTACCCCAACCAAGCCAAGGGTCTTGCCCGCCAGCTCCACCTGGGGGGTATTCCACAGACAAAAAACACGGCTTTTACTCCATGCCCCTGTCTGGCTCAGGGCTCCATGGTTACCGACCCGGTGGGCGAGTTCAAGGATCAATGCCCAAGTGAATTGGGAAACGGTATGCGTTCCGTATTCGGGAACATTGGCGACAAATACACCTCGGCCGCCGGTGGCTTTTTTGTCTACGCAATCATGGCCGGTGGCGGTAAGGGCAACCATTTTCAGGGAGGGACATTGATCGAGAACCGCTTGGGTGATTCGGGCCTTGTTGATGACCGCGATGGAAGCCCCCTCTAAACGATTCACTACAAGATCGGGGGGTGTGGAATCATGGATGATAAGGTTCCCTAAGGCCCGGAGTGGGTCGAAGGAAATCTCGGCCATGGTCAGTGCTTCGGTTACGACAATGTTCATTAAGAAAGGGCTCTGGGCTTTGATGTCCAAGGGTTAAGAAAGAAAGTCAGGTTCAGTCGGCCTTCTTCGAGCCAACTTCGAATCGGGAACATCAATAAGGCGATGAAGATCATGTTGCCATGAAACCCCCAGCCAAAAACCGTGATGATACCAAGGTGCATGCCGACCAGCCCAAGGCCAATCCAAAAACGAAACCTAGGCAGGATGGCCAAAGGGGCAAACACTTCGAAAACGATACTCATCGCCTGTAGGACCATGGCCAGAGGTCGGGAGTCCAAAATCCATTGGGTGGCAAAAAAATGGGGGTTGCCCCAAAGCCTTGTCCAAATCTGCATGGAGATTCCGTTGGGCCAATCAAGTCCGCTTTCGGCCAATTTGCTCCAACCGGCCCAACCATAAAAGAAACAAACTCCCAGAAGGCAGCTCTGGAATACCCACTCCGGGTAATAAAGTCCCGACCAAGGCGTCCCTTGCGCCTTGGCAAGCCGAAATTCCGAAAGGGTGGTTTGCCGCCACCAAGCAAGGATCCAAAGCATTAAAGCACTCAGGTGGCTGACATGAATCGTTTTACCCATGTTCTCAAGGCGTACGGCCCAAGCAAATGTGAAAAAAGCGGCACTTAGCCATGGAGAAAAGGGAAGCCACCTTTGGCAAAGCCAAAGAGCCCCAAAGGTCCACATGCCGATAACCAACCCGAGTTCTAGCATGGGATGAGCCAACAGGGTTCCGCGAAATGGGCTTAAAATCGTGGCGAAAATATTGGGCTCGGTGCCCACAACCCGTTCTGTTTCCAAAGTTAGCGGTAGATAAAGACAAAGGAGGGCGGCCCAAACCACAACGAAGATTTCAAATACCCTGCCAAAGGTAGCCGGATGTCTTTGGATCAGCCAGACTTGAGATGTCTTGGTCATGGTAGTTTTACCACTTGAATCCAAGACAGATTGGGATCTTCACCGATTTGGTTTCCATCGAGATCCTTGATTACCCTTACCTTGACCGTGACAAATCCGTGGACCTCGAATGGGTTAAGCTTTAGGCTTTGCAAAACCGCGGCTTCAATTTGGCCTTTTGTTGAAACCTTCCCCAAACGATCAATAGAAAATTTGGGCTTCCTTCCGTGGCCATGCCCGGGTGGGTTTCCGTTATCATTTCTCTGTAACCCAAGCAGGTCGAGGGGAAGTACAGTCCCTTTGCCATCAAAAGCCGTGTACTCGCAATAGGTACGGGGCGATTCGTTGAACATGGGGGCCCCCGAAAAAGGATAACAGTCAACAACTCCCGTAAATGGCAGGCCAAAAGTTACCAAAAGCATGGCGGCGGGAACGATCAATTCCCAAGGGGATCCCGGGGGAGATTTCCAGTTAGAGTGCATACAATTATCTTAGCGATCACAAAGCCCATGGCATTCAAACCAAGCCAAGAGCCATCCCAACAGTAAAAGCGACCCCTCTTTCCTTCCTTGAAAAGGGAAGGAAAGGGCGCCTAAAAAGAGTCCCTTACCTACTGCGGCTTTTGAGGAGTTCCACCAAGGTTTCGCGCAAATTACTAAATTCGCCTTTATTCAGTTTGCCATTGCCATCCAAATCCAGACGGGCAAACAGTTTGGGCATGGCACCTGATCCAAGTCGGTCGAACCGAGCCAGACCAATAAAATGGGATTTTAATTCTTGGCGAATTTTATCTTTGGCAACGACAAATTCGTCCTGATTCAATTCCCCGTCCTTATCCTGATCCAATTTTATGAACCCCTCTTCCTCGGCTTTCGAGGGCTCAACCTTGGCCGTTACCGCCTCGCCAGCCCGGGCTGCCGGGGAGGGAATTACCATTAGGGTCATAGGAAAAGCCAAGGCAGAGACTCGAAACAAATCGAAACACTTTGCAATCCATCTCGAATCTTTCATGAAAATCCCTTTCAATGAGAAAAAGCCATCTTGGCCAAGAAGAGCCGCCTGTCGGGTAAATACCCCGGTCATGTACGCCATTCTCCATCGGAAAATCAGCAAGGGGTGAAAACCATGAAGAGATTAAAGTTCAAAGGTTTGGGTCTGTGCTTACTGGTTCTGTTGGCACCTTCGGCTCTTTTTGCCCAATTTAACAGCAAGGATTGGCGGGTTTCGCAGATCGCATCGGATTTAACGGTTGGCTATGCCGTCTACCTTTGTGACTTAAACAGCGACGGAAAGACCGATGTTTTGGTTCTTGATAGCCGTCGAATCGTTGCCTATTATGCTCCGGATTTCAAACCAACCGAAATCGCCAAGGACTTCGCCAAACCCGATTTGGTCTGTATTACCTCCATGGATGTAAATGGGGATGGAAGACTGGACCTTGTTGTTGGGGCCGATTGGAAGCCCTTTAACACCAAATCCGGGGGCACGATTCAGTGGCTCCGCCAGCCGGCGTTAGCGGGGGAAAAATGGACAGTGACACCCATTACCGAGGAACCAACTATCCATCGAATCAAAACGGCGGATTTGGATGGGGATGGCAGGCCCGAGGTGATTGCCGTTGCCTTGATGGGTTACGAAGCATCCGCCAAGGCGAATTGGATGGATGGTAGGCCGGTCCGGGTTTTGTCGCTAAAGCCAGGTATCAAACCGGAATCTGACCCTTGGGTCATTCAGACTTTAGACCAGTCCCTTCATGTGGTTCACAATTTTCTTCCCATCTGCGAGCAGGGCAAAGATCCTTTTGTGATAACAGCCTCCTATGAGGGATTGGGCCGACTGGTTTTGGATAAAAAGGGGCTGTGGGGAAAACTCAAACAATTGCATGCGGGTAATCAGGAAAAACCATCCTCCAACCGGGGGGCTAGCGAGGTGGCAAGGGGTAAGGATGCTTCGGGAAACGAAATGTTTGCCACTGTCGAACCGTGGCATGGGAACCAAATTGTGGCCTATGAACAAAATGCAGACAAGTTATGGACCAGAAAAGTTCTCGATGAGCAACTCAAATGGGGCCATGCCGTGGGTCTATTTGACTTAGACAATGATGGTATTGATGAAGTTGTAGCAGGCATTCGCGATAATCTTTCCGATAATCCTGGAAAAAGGCGGGGGGTTCGCATTTATCGGCGAGACAAATCAGACCTTACCAAATGGATAGGGTTCGTTCTCGAGGATGGTGGAGTTGCTGTCGAAGATATGGCCATCGCGGATCTAAACGGCGATGGATTAAAAGACATCGTGGTATCTGGCCGGGCTACTCAAAACGCCCGGATATATTTTCAAAATCCCTCCAAAGGATCCAGGGGGAAATAGTTTTGGTTTGGCCTACTATTTGACGGGGTTGGCTACAGGGGGTTCTTTGGTTTCCGGAGGCTTAACCTTGGTTTCCCAGCGAAACTTGGTTTTCGTTGGGTCAAACTTTAACAAATAGTCGGCCTCGTTTTTGGCGGTTGCCCAGAGAATTCCCCGGGTCAGCATGTCGAGGAATTTTGGATCGGCCAATTCTTCGTTGTAGTGACCAATGGTGGTGCCAAGGACGCGCCCTTTGCCGTATTGGTTGGTCCAAATACAAACCTCGTCCACATTCTTTTCGGTGTTTCTGGCAACCGCCAAAGGAGTGGCCGTGTCTTTGAGCTCGGAGATCCAGTAGAGCTCTCCCTTGGGGGATTTCCAACCTGAGCCGAAACCCTTCATTACCGGATGATCCGGGGATTTGTTGGCGACATCAAAAGCATAGTGCCCGCCATGGCGGTGGGATGTGACGCCACAAAATTTGAACCATTCCCCTGTTCCATCCCGGTAACAGTGCATGGCACAATGGATGATGATGGCGGGAATGCCGTCCCGGTGAGGTTTTAGGATCGTTTCGGTATATTTGGGGTCTTTCACATCCGAGAAACATTCGTTATGAATCACAATGTCATAGCCCTTGGCCCAGTCAGCGTTGCCATCATAAAGCGGTAGGCGGGAATTGGTTGTATTCCCCCCCTGATGGATGATGGTCCATTCAATCCGTGCCCTTGCGGCGGTTCCCTCGGTCAAAATCAATTTTTGAGTGTTGTAATCATGACAACAGCCACCGACAACCAACAGCCCTCGAATAGGCCGGGGCTTTTCTTTGGCTTGAATGGGAGTAGCCACAAAGGAAATCAACAAGGCGGCAAGGCTGAGAAGGTTTTTCATTGCGCAAAATACCTTTCTAATGGGTGGAGTTAGGGCATTGGTAGCCAAGGAGGTTTCTTTCGCGGATGATCTTGGCAACAGGTATGGGAACCATTTTTTCCCAACTGGGATCCCCCGCCTTGATTCGCTTGATCACATCGCGAGAAAAAATCGGCAAACAGGCAGGATCGTAATTTTCCAAGTCAAAAATACATTGATTGTCCACAAGGTACCCGAACAGCTTTTGCAAATCGGGTGTGAATGTGAGGTTCGATGCCGTTTGAACTTCGTCCAAACCCTCGGGTTTGTACGGATAAACCAGTAACTTGAGCTCATTCTTGAAAAGTCTCCCAAACGATTCCAGAATTCCACCCTCAAGCGTTTTGTAATAGACCGGGTCAAAAAGGTCTAACAAGGAGGGGACACCCATTACCAAGCCGATCCGTTTGCCCTTGTTCATGTTGTTAAGGTAGGCGGCCAGACGATAATACTCGAAATAGTCCGAAATGAGCACGGTCATTCCGCAGGCCCCAAGCATATCCGCCCTAGCCAGAAAATCAAGGGTGGAAAAGTTATCCGTAGTTTGCAGATTGCGCATCGTGATTTCGGTCACGGCCACAACATGATCTTTATCCTCGGGGGGCAAGTGCTTGGCAAAGTTCTCCTTGGCGCAATTAAGCATATCAATGTTGGTGTTGGTTACAGGGCGAAAGGAACCGCGTTCCACCAAAATCGGTCGCTTGTGAAACACTTCGCTTGGTTGAAGGACCTTTCCCGATGAATCAAACATCGCAGCTTTGGATAAGCCCATTTGCACCAGTTTCAGGCTCATCAGGCGGTTATCAACCGTTCGAAATCCGATGCCCGAAAACTCGATCATATCGACTTCAATTCGCTGCGTCGAAAGGTTGTCCAGCAGCGACTCCACTAGCAATTCCGGTTCATGGTGAAGGAAAAAAGCACCGAAAAGGAGATTCACACCCACAATGCCAAGGGCTTCTTGTTGAAGGAGATTTTCGTTATCCAGCATTCTGACATGGATGATGATTTGGCTATCTTGATCCCTTGGGTAGATCTGAAAACGGACCCCCATCCATCCATGACAATCATTGGTTCCTTGAAAATTGCGGGCGGAAACGGTGTTGGCAAAACCAAAAAAGGAGGTACTTTCCCCGCGCTGTGGCCCAAGCCGGTCAATGTTAAGCCGGTATTCGTGGTCAAGCATCGACTCAAGCCGTGATCGACTCACATAGCGATCGCAGGGCCCATAGATCGCATCAGAAACCGCCATATCATAGGCGGACATGCTTTTGGCGATTGTTCCCGCAGCACCGCCTACTCGGAAAAACCACCGTACCACCTCTTGGCCGGCACCAATTTCCGCAAAGGTGCCATACCTTCGTTTGTCCAAATTAACTTTGAGGGCTTTTGAGTGGGTGTCCAATTTTGGATTTTCAGTGATTTGAGAGTGGTCGATATTGGCTATGCGGCTCATGGTTCAAGCTCCATGCGGTGATGCCTATTATTTATGGCAAAATGCCCCAGCCACCAATGGATGAAATCGAAGTGCTCCCTTGGTGAGAATTGGGTTTTGATTGAATTGGAGGGTTGCCCCTTAATCCATCGGGTTATTTCCCAGCCAACGGCGCGATTCGTTGGCTCAATAGATAGCCCAACAAATTTCGAAATTCCGATTCATTCATGGCCTCTGCAAAATTGGCGGGCATGGGGCTCAGGGTGGTTACCTTTTGCTCTTCAATGTTAGTTCTTTCAATGGGAATATCCTTGCCCAAGGCATCAACAAGAATGACCAAATTGCCTTCGTTTTTGGTAACCAACCCGGTCTGGATTTGACCATTTTTTAGGGCGATAACGCTCTGCCTGAAGGCCTGATCCACATTCCGGCTTGGGTCGAGAATATCTTCACAAAGGCGTTCGAGTCCTCGTAAACCGATGCCGTCAAGCTGGGGCCCGACTTTGGCGCCCATGCCGCCAATTTGATGACAATTGGCACAATGCTTGGTGAAAAGCTCCTTCCCTTTGTCCACCATGGGGGAACCCTTGGAATACATCGCCAACCGAGTTTTGAGCAACGCATCAAACGATCCATCACCGGGTGGAACTGCCAAATCGTATTTCTTCACCAATTCCCGAGCTTTGTCTACACCCGAACCCTCCAATCGGGCCGCCACCACCCGATCTCGGACCAAGCGAGGTGGAAGGTGGGATTGGGAAAGAGCGTTGAAAACGACCTGGGCACCACCCCTATGGGCTGCCAGCTCCCGGGTTGACGCCAATTGTAAACGATAGGGAAGGGGTTTCAGGATGATGACCAATTGATCCATAAGCCCCGTCTGTTGAACCTTGCCTACCTGGGTCGCAATTTGTTCCCGAAAGTTGATGGAATCGCTCGCATCAGAGAGGAGTTCTAGCATCGTTTTGAAGGCCAGTTCAAGAGCGATAGCAGACCACGCCTGAGCTGCGCTAAGCCGCCTTTGAGCGTTTTGGTCCTTTGAACGGATTATTTTCTCCAGAGTCGGGGCGGCTTGTTTGAGGTGCAAATCCGAAGCAAGGAGGATGGCATTATCCTTTCGACCCTGATCCCTTCCTTCAAGACCCTCAAGGGTCAGCGTCACGGCCTGACCATTCACGAAATCAGGAAGGGGGCGACCACTTTCACGGAGTCCTTGAATCAGATCGCGAAGAAGGCTAAGGTTTGTCCTTTGTAGGGTCCTGCCAGATAAGGCAATGGATGCCATGAGGAGATCTTCCTTGGCTCCCCACCTGCCAATGTGCTTAAACGCCAAAGAAAGGGATTCGTCATTGGTGGCCAGGATGTTGACATGTTGAGCTAGGTATGACGCCGCTTCTTGTGAAGGAACGCCAAGGCTGGCCAACGCAATGAGCCTTCGCTGGTCTTCAGGTCGGCCCGGTTTTTGGGCTTCTTTCCAAGCGTCTACTCCCGGGAGAAGCTGATTGCGAAGGCTGATCTTCAGGGCATGGGTGAGGTGATCGTCTGTTTTTGGGGTGGTATTGGCCGCCTCCAAAAGGGGATCAATGTTCCCCGTGGCAGGCAAACGGCCCAATCCCTCAGAGGCGATCCGGCGAACCATGTGGCTGCTGTCGGTCAAACCGGTTTTTCGCAATTGGTCTACCAATACCGGATTCGCTTTGGGGCTTTCCATCAGCACACGAATCGCATGGCCCCTCAATAAGGGCGATTTGGATTCAAGCGATGCGCGAATCAGTTGATCCCGTTTTTCATTTTGATCCGGTACTCGGCTGGCGATCCAAAGGGCCATGATTTGGGCCTGGATGGTAGGGGCCTCCTTGGCGGTGTTCCAAACTGCTTGAAACCCTTCGGAGGTCGTTGGGTTTTTTTGACCCATGATTTGACCAAACAGAACATGGCTTGCCCGAATGGCGAGATCCCTCTGGGGATTCCCCAAAAGGTTGATCAAAGATTCCGTAGGTAGGTTGGTTAAATCACCCACCTTGGAAGGGTTGGGCAGGACATCCTTGTCGGCGACAACGCGCCAAATGCGACCTCGGAAACGGTCACGACCCGGGTGCGTCAAGGGTACTTCATAGTGGCCAATGATGCGATTGTAAAAATCGGCCACATAGATCCCACCGTCTGGCCCGGTTTTCAAATCCACGGGGCGAAACCAGGCATCTTTGGAAACCACCAAATCGGGTAGTTCCACTGCCACAGGCGACGAACCACGGAAATCAATGCGATCTCGGTTGATACGGCTTGTAACCACATTTCCCAAAAAGATATTGCCCTGAAATTCCTTGGGGAACTGCGATCCGGCGTAGATCAAGCAACCGGCAATTCCTGTCGATCCGTGGTCGTGCTTGCACATTTCGGGGCCGTATCCCAAGCCATCGTGGGGTTTGCCAAAGCTGGGATAAAAGGCTCCTCGAAGGAGCCCATAAACGGGTCGCGTGTGGCAATCCGCCGTGTATAAATTGCCCCACTCGTCCATCGCCAAACCGAACGGATTCACCTGTCCATGGGTGTATTGTTCAAGTCCTGTTCCGTCGGGACGAAAGCGGTAAGTGTTGCCCGATTGCAATTTGAGGCTCCTGCCATCGGTCCCCCGAATCTCCGAATCGTTGGCAAAGCCATGTGTGGCATAAATCCACCCATCCGGTGAATGGGTAAAGGCGTTGGTCATGCCGTGGGTGTCTCGGGAACCATAGCCCTTTAGTATTGTGGTTCGTTTATCCGCCTTGCCGTCGCCGTCGGTGTCCTCCAAAAGCATGATTTCACCAATATGAAACACGAGAGCCCGGCGGGGACTTGATCCGGGAAGGGGAAGAAGGCCAATGGGAATATTGAGGCCCTCGGCAAAGGTGGTGACCTTTTGCGCTTTGCCCTGTTCGTCAAAATCGGAAAGAATGTGGACCTTGTCCCGGGCCGTTTTCAGATCTTTGGCGGGATAGGGGTATTCCAGAGTGGAAGTTACCCAGAGCCTCCCTTGATCATCCCAGGCTAGGTTCATGGGCTTATGAATGTCCGGTTCGGCCGCCACAAGCTGGATTTTGAATCCTGGTGGAACCTTGAGCGCTTTCAACTCTTCCGCCGGGCTAAGAGCTTCTGTTGTTGCCACCAACAAAGGGTCTTGACCATGGACCAAGCTCTGGACCATGAACCAACTCATGCCCAAAAACAAACAACGGTAAAGGGTTCGGTTAAGCATGTTAGGCCTTGAAATCCACAAGGAATGAAAAGGAAAAGGCGGGCAGGGGGGCACCAAGGGGCGGCAATGGCAATTTCGACAGGTTTTTCACAACCCGTTGTCGTCGGCCCTCATCGCTGGGATGAACTCCGCCGTCGCAAGCCCTAAACTAACCATAGGGATCAAGGTGACCTAAGACGATGACAAATGCCCGTGTGGAACTGCTCACAGGCAGATTGGCGGAAAAGGCATTGAGGCGACTGGTGGGGCAGTGGGGCCCAATCGCCGATTTTGAACTGGTTGTTATTGTCCTCCCTATCAATGTGGTTTCGCTGGCAACGCTTGATTGGATTGGCCGTCACCATTCCCCTGGCGTTGGCACCTGTCGGATCATTATTCCCGGTCTGTGCCAAGGCAATCTCGAAACCCTTGGCCAAAAGTGGACCATCCTCGTTGAACGGGGCCCTGAGGATTACCGGGATTTGCCGGAGTTTTTCAAACTTGCGGCCAATCCGGTGGACCTTTCCCGCCACTCCATTCAGGTCTTGGCGGAAATCAACCATGCCCAGACCCTTTCTCTCAATGAAATTCTAAATCAGGCACAAATCTGGCGTAACCATGGCGCGGACCTGATGGATTTGGGGGTCGATCCGGGGGGGCCTTGGACAGGGGTGAGTGATGCGGTCAAAGCCCTGAAAGATGACGGGCATCGGGTTTCGATTGATAGTTTTGATTCCACGGAGGTGGCAATCGCCGTTGCTGCGGGTGCGGAACTTGTCCTAAGCGTAAATCAATTCAATCGAGAAAAAGCCCCGGATTGGGGGGTCGAAGTGGTGGCGATTCCCGACCATCCTGCCGAATTATCAACCCTTTGGAACACCGTCGAATTTTTGCAGGCCAAAGGCGTTTCTCACCGGCTTGACCCCATCCTTGAACCCATAGGTCACGGCTTTGGTGCCTCGCTCTTGCGCTATGTGGAAACTCGAAAGCGCTATTCTGATGCCGCCATTATGATGGGAATTGGGAACCTCACTGAGATGACCCAGGTCGATTCGGCCGGGGTAAATTTTCTTTTGTTGGCGCTGTGTCAGGAATGGAATATCACAAGCATTTTGACCACCGAGGTTGCTGGTTGGTGTCACAACTCGGTAAAAGAATGCGAGCGTATTCGAAGGGTGGTGTTTCACAGTATCGGTGAAGGGGTCGTCCCCAAACGCCTCGATGCCGGTTTGGTTGTTGTTGGTGAGTCCAAAAGGCGGAAAACCGAACCGGGTGCTTTGGATGAAATTGCTGGTTGTCTAACCGACAAAAATGTCCGAATATTTGCCGAAAATGGCCAAATCGAAGTGATGAACGGACATTTTCGTTTTAGCGGAGAAGACCCATTCCTTCTTTTTGAAAAGATTCAAGCGATCGAAACCATGAACCCGGCACACGCCTTTTATTTGGGTTATGAAATGGCAAAAGCGGTTACCGCTTTGACCCTTGGCAAACAGTATCGCCAAGACGCGGCACTCAACTGGGGCCACCTCACTGTTCCAGAAAAAACCCATCTTAAAAATCGAAATAGTAGGGAGATCCTTTGATTTCGCAACATGGGGAGGTTTGGGTTTGCCCTTGGGACGATGGGCCCACTCCTGAGGAATTGTTCAAGATTCTAGCCGGTCATTCGCATGTCGCCTGGTTGGATAGCGCCGTCAATCCCCATGGGTTGGGACGATGGTCCTATATGGCAAAAGACCCTTGGAAAATCATTTCAGGCCGAGTGGGGCGCTTTGAGGTGAAAGGAACATGTTCCTTTTCCGACGACCCTTGGCAACTTTGGGAAAGCCAGCAAACCCCACATTCCAAACCAGATTCGAACTCAAGCCTGCCGCCGTTCCAGGGGGGCTGGATTTTTTCGTTGGGTTATGAATTGGGTCGAACCACGGAGCAGCTTCCAAAGGCATTGCACGACGAGTTTGAAACACCCGACTTGTGGGCTGGCGCCTACGACACCATTGTGGCTTGGGACCACGAGGAGGGGCAATGTTTTGTCCTAAGTTCCGGCAAAAGCGCCGACAAAGAAACCGATCGCAAAGCCAAAGCAAGCGCCTCGATTCTTGCCATAATGAACTTGCGACCGAAAGAAACCAGTGGATTTCCAAAGCGCGGGTTGATTGAAGTCAGTCCGCCGGGCCGAGTTTGTGTCCCGTTGCCCCGTTTTCCTCACCTTTTGGTGTATAGCCCCATCATACGATCCGCCTTTGAGGAGAATGTCGCAAAAGTTGTGGAGTACATTCACGCAGGGGATTGCTTTCAGGTCAATTTGGCACAAAGACTATTGAGTCGCCTTAAAGGCGCACCTGAGGAGCTCTACTTGACACTAAGGCGTGTCAATCCGGCTCCATTTGCTGGATATTTGGACATGGGAGACACGGTTGTGGCGAGTGCTTCTCCCGAACGGTTTTTGCGACTTGGCCCAGAGGGTTGGGTGGAAACAAGGCCGATCAAGGGAACCCGCCGACGGGGAACGACCCCTGCGGAGGATGATGCTTTGGCGAGAGAGCTTTTGTTGAGCGCAAAGGATCGGGCGGAAAATGTGATGATCGTGGACCTAATGCGCAATGATTTGGGCCGTGTATGTCGTCCGGGATCGATTTCCGTGGATGAGGTGTGTCGGTTGGAAAGTTATCGGACGGTACACCATTTGGTCAGCGTGATTCGGGGTCGGCTTGGGGAAAACAAAAAGCCCGGTGACTTGCTTCGGGCCACCTTTCCCGGAGGATCGGTGACAGGAGCGCCAAAAATTCGGGCCATGGAGATCATCACCGAACTGGAAAAGGTGGCTCGGGGACCCTATTGCGGGTCGATTGGTTGGTTGGGGGATAACCAACAAATGGATACGAACATCCTGATTCGCACCTTCACCGCCAAGGGTGGATGGGTTCAGTTTCCCGTTGGTGGAGGCATCGTTGCCGATTCAATCCCCGCCATGGAGTACGAGGAGACCTTGCACAAAGCCGAAGGACTCTTGCGGGCAATTTCCCATCGAATAGGCGGAATTTGAGCGGATCCCAATCTTTGGCCCTAGGGGACGAAACAGGACCGAAACCGTAGAATTCCTCAGTGGGTATTAGAGCTGGAATCTTAGGTGGAAAACGGAATGTTAGGCATTTCAAAGATGGCGGCCGGGGTGGAACCTTCGGCAACTTTGGCGGCGGCGGCAAGGGCGAGGCAGCTCAAGTCCGAAGGCAAAGATGTTCTCGATTTTAGTGTCGGTGAACCCGACTTCCCCACTCCAAAGTTTATTTGCGATGCTGGAAGCCTTGCCATTACACAGGGAAAAACACGATATACCCCTGCTTCAGGGACTGTCGAACTGCGTAAAACCATCGCCTCATGGTATGAGTCGGAGTACGGCCTTTTGGTCACCCAGGAACAAGTAATAGTTTCCGGCGGGGCCAAGCAATCCATTCACAATACCTTGGCGGCATTGGTTGGGCCGGGCGACGAGGTTATCATTCCCACCCCGTATTGGGTTAGCTATGGTGATTTGGTAAAGATGACCGGAGCAACCGCGGTTTTGGTTCAAACCACACTTGATAGCGGTTTCAAAATGACCCGGGAACAGCTTGAAGGGGCAATCACTCCGCGAACCAAACTTTTAATGCTCAATTCCCCTTCCAACCCGACCGGGGTGGTTTATTCTAGATACCAACTCGAGGCATTTGCCGAGGTGGTTGTCGCTCGAAATATTGGAGTTATTTCGGATGAAATATATGAGAAATTGGTATTTGGTAATACCAAGGCCACATGTTTTGCCACCCTCCATCCAGCCTTGGCTGAACGGGTTATCACCATTAGCGGCGTGAGTAAAACCTATGCCATGACCGGATGGCGTATCGGTTGGGCCATCGGGCCCAAACATGTTGTATCCGCCATGGGAAACATTCAAAGCCAAGAGACCAGCAATCCCTCCAGCATTAGCCAAGAAGCGGCTCGGGCCGCCCTTACCGGCGATCAGGCGTTTCTTGAACCGATGATAAAAGAATTTGAGGCTCGGCGGGATTTGATTTGTTCCGGGCTGAACAAAATCCCGGGCATTCGGTGTTTTGTGCCCGATGGGGCCTTTTATGCTTTCTTTGATATTTCAGGTACATTTGGCAAATCGGTTGCCGGCGGCCCATTCCATACCGACACGGAATTTTGCCAAGCCGCTTTGGATCATGCTTTGGTTTGCTTGGTTCAAGGATCCGCGTTTGGCGCCCCGGGCCATGCGCGATTGAGCTTTGCGGCAAGTCGATCCCAACTTGAAGAAGGACTTAGGCGGCTGTCCCATTGGTTGGCAAAAACATCCCCCTAATTTTCCAAATAGTAAGTCTGGTCACAATCTAGGAGGAGCGGTTTCATGGCACTTTTCATCGATGAAGTTCATGTCCGAAGACTTTTGGATTGGGGCTTGGCGTTGGAAGTTGTCGAGAAAGCGTTTCGAAAGATCGGCCTAGAAGAAGCCACCAACACCCCAAGAAGCCGCGGACAAACCGATCATGTTCATGCCTACGCCATGATTGGGGGTGCCAAGGGCATGGCCGCCCTTGGCGTTAAGATTCAAACAACCCATAGCAAGTCCCGCCCCGAAACCATGTTGGCTTTGTTTGATGCCAAATTGGGCGGACTAACCTGTTTAATGAAGGCAGCTTACCTTGACCAAATTCGGTGTGGGGCCTCGGGTGCCGTTGCCATCAAAACGCTGGCCCGAATGGATGCCCACACGGTTGGTATTTTGGGTTCGGGAACGCAAGCCCGGATGCAGCTTCGAGGGGCTGCGTTGGTACGAAATCTTAAGAGTGTAAGAGTTTTTTCCCCTACTCGAGAAAACCGAGAATCGTTTGCCCGGGAGATGGCAGGGGAAACCGGGCTAGAGGTTCATGCCGTAAACACCGCGCAGGAAGCGGTCGTTGGGGCGGATTTAATCCTCTTGGCGACAACCGCCCGCGAACCGATCCTCGAGGCTGAGTGGATTTCTCCCGGGGCCCATATCAATGCCATGGGTGCCACCTTTTTAGGCAAGGTAGAGGTCCACCCCAATGTATTCCTCAAAACCGGGTTGGTTGTTGTGGACCATAGGGAAAGTGCCCGGCTTGAGGCGGGAGACCTAGTGGAACCGATTGAATCCGGTGCTCTTCATTGGCGAGACATCCACGATTTGGGGCCGCTTCTTGTGGGTCGTTATGAAGGCAGAACTTCGGAAGATCAGATCACCTTATTCAAAGGGGTGGGGCTTGCCGTTTGTGATGTTTGCCTTGGTCAGGCCGTTTTGGAAAGGGCAATTGCTGAGGGGATTGGACACGAGGTCCCATGGGGCCAATGCAATGGCATTTAATGGCCATTGCATCTCGCTCGCATTCGCTATTTGCCTTTTAATGGTTTTTTTTCCGGCCCGTTAGCCTCGGAACCGGATTCCAAGGCCATCCATTTGGTGTCAAGTTTCCCCATCAATTTCAATTGGCCAATTTGCACCTCACCCTTTTCGGCCAAAAACTCAACCTGCTTGGGTTGATTCATGACCTTTGGAAAAACGCTTCCAAACTGGAATGTGCCGAACTTGACCGAGCTTTTTTGATCGTCAATTTGCCAATCCACGGCAATGGGGCGCTTGCCCATGTCCTTTAGTTTGTAGGCTTGTTGGCTCAGGTTTTTTCCTAAAACCTGAAGAATCACTTTGTTGGAGGTTGTCGTTGGCTTACCCATAACAAGCTCGATCTTATCCGTCGTTTGAATCAGGGTGCCATGGGGATTGGTGGGGAGGATCAAAGTGACGATGCGGACATCATCCCAAACCGCTTTGTGCCGAAGGACTGAGCCAACGGGAAGCGTGATCGAACCCTTTTGAAGCCTCAAGCCTTCCTGGGGGGTGAAGTCGTCTAGCTGGGATTTGTTGATAAAGGAATAGGTCAAGTTTACGCGATTGGTGGCTTTATCAATTTCCAGTTTGCCCGCAAATCGTTTTTTTAAGGATGCCCAATCGGGGCCGTCTCCTCCGACGGGATCTTGGGCGGTTCCCAAATGAACCACCAACCCAAGGCTAAGGGTTAAAAAACAAAGGGCCAAGGCACACCGCACCATGATGACCTTATTTCTGGGCCAAAAAACGGCCCGTGAAAAGCTACCCTTCTTTGTTCAAAAAGAGAACCAACCCAACGGAGGCCAGATCCACGAGGAGGCCGCAGATGGATAAAAGGCGAGCTTTGCCCGGTTTGATTCCTTGCGAGGATCCAAGCATTCCTAGTTGGACCAGTAAATCCAAACTGGCAAAAACGCCACCCACTAAAATTTTATTGCCGTTAATCCCCAAACTGGATTTTAACCAATGATTGTCCAGCAGCATTCCACAAGGCACGGCAACCAGAATGGCGACACCGATCAACAGTAGGAAAGAGGTGATCGATTCCCCAAGGAGAGAGATTAGTGCCTCTCCACCGGTTTTTCCCGAATAAGCCGGGTCATGGACCAGTGGGAAAAGGAGTAATGCTTTAACAAGGGCCGCGATCAAGAGGCCTACTAATAGCCAAATCAAGAGAGGAGAGATCTTGAAATTGCTAAAGACTCCAAGGATGTTGGAATAGTCGTCGGTCCAAAGGGCAAGGTTGGGGTTGGGGGTAGGTTCCAACCAACAGGGTTCCCAAAGTTGGGCCACGCCGGCCAAAGTGGTTCCCAGATCGGAAACAGGGCCAAATGGCATAATGGCCAAAGGCTGGGCGATTCCCAAGGTAGTTCCCGTTTGAACCGCCGTGTTTAGCGGGCCCATCAATCGGGAAAGGTCGCTTGGTTTTCGCGCCAAAGCAACCCAGGTGGAAGCACTTTTCCCGATGTGGTCTTCTGTGGAATCGCTATTCACCAAAATGGCCATATTGCGCTTCTCGGCAAGATTGGCCAGCACGGGTTCCAAGCGGAGGTACCGATTGCTCACATGAAACACAATGATCCCATCTTCCGTCAGGCGATCGAGGTAGACAGACATTGCCTCGTTGGTAAGCAGGTGAACTGGAATGGCATCCGAGCTGAAAGCATCCACGGCAATGATGGAATATTTGGTGGTCCCGGAAAACTTGGGCTTTTGCAAAGTTACCCGCGCGTCACCCAAAATGAGCTGGAGCTTCGCACCGCGTTCGCTAGCCAATTGGGTGTAATGGAAAAACGCCTTCTTTTCATCGAAGGAAATGTCCTTTACTAGGGGGTCAATGTCATAAAAGTCAAATTGTTGTCCTTCATGGGCGTAGGTAGCCAAGGTCCCTGTCCCCAAACCGATAACGGCAACCGCCGGGTAAACACCTTTGGCGTTTTTGTTGCCATAGTTTTCAAGAACCTGACCAATGGGGCCGGTACGATGGTAATAAGTAAGCGGAATAGCCCTAAGGTTTTCGTTTACCGGTTGCATCCCGTGAAGGGTCGTTCCGTGAAGCAGGCGGGTAAATTCCACCCCTGATTCGATTTGCTTCTCAATTTTCAAAGCTCCGAAAAAACCCCGGGATTGCCAGACGGCGGATTTGTCAAACATCCCGGCAAAAGTGGATCCGGCTATCACCGAAGCCACACCAAGGGCAAAACGCATGGGACGATCGACAAGGGTGTAACAAAGGATACAGGGAACACCATACATCAGGATGTAAAGGCCCCCTCGGAACATATCCGGCGATTGGAACATTTTCAGAAAGGGTATGGGGCTGGGTTCCGCGCCTGAGAACCAATTTTGAATGGGATAGTAAATGGTGTTGGAATAGACCCCAAGATTGAGCCCAATCGTCAAAACACCAAACGCCGCAGGCAAGGCGAGGTCAAAAACTTCGGCACCACCTAACTTTCCACGAAACCAAAGGTTCGTGGCCCAAACCACGCCAAAACCTGTGAGAAGGGCAAAAAGCCAAGCTCCTGAAATCACTTGGCTTGACCCATCCCGATCCCAACTTCGGATGGTAATGAAAACCATGGTGAAAAACACCGCGCCAACGGCTAATAAAAGGTCGGCAAGCCGAGTGAATTTGGTATCCGCGGCCACCCCAAGCGGAGGCACAAGCATACAAGCAACAACAAGGGCGACCTGATACTCCGCAATGGTGGGGAAAAGCATCGGTGCAAGCAACCCGTTAAATAGGCCCCCAACAACACCTCCTAGCGACATATAGAGGTAAAAAGAGGTCAGGTTCTCCGGGGCGGGCCGACTTCGAGCCAACTCGCCGTGACAAACCATGGAGACTAAAAATAGAACGGCGAGGTGAACCCCGATCAGGTTCATAATATCCTGCCCCGGTTTGATTCCCGAAAGCATGAGGAATAACAAAAGCAGAACACCTAGGGGCATCAACAGAATCATAGTGAAATGGACACCCGCCGGGATACGGGCAAACACCAAGATGAAAGACAAAAGGTAAATGGCCAATGGGGCTACCCAAAGGAGCGGGATTGCTGCAATATCTGTGGTCATGTAAGTGGTGGCGCCAAGCATCAAACTGGAAGGGACCGCTCCCAAAAATATCCAGCGAAGTATTATTGACTGGGGGATCGGTTTGGCCGGGTTATTCGATGCTTGGGTAGAAGTCTCGCGGACCGAATCCGGTGCGATTCTCAAAAGCCATGCGCACACTCCGGTGAAGATTACCAAGACCCCATACCCCATTCCCCAGCCCCATCGCTGATGTTCCAAAGTAAGGTAGGGTTCGACAAAGGCGGGATAGCCTATGAGGGCGATCATGCTTCCTAGATTGCTTGCAGCATAGAGGAAATAGGGATCCGAAGCTGCGGGGTGTCCAGTTCGACTAAACCAACGCTGAAGAAGCGGGGCGCTGGCGGAAACAATGAAAAAAGGAATACCCGCCGAAAGAAATAAAACTCCCAAGAGCTTTGGAATGAGAAAACTCTCGGTGTCGGAAAGCAAATCTTCATGAATGGTGATCGGAAAAACAAAAAGGAACGGGATCATCATTAGAGCAAGATGAACGATACTCTGGCGACGGACACCCAGATACTTTGTTGAAAAGTGGGCGTAGGAATATCCTCCCAAAAGAAGGGCCTGAAAAAACACCATGCAGGTATTCCATACCGCCGGTGTTCCCCCAAGCAGCGGAAGGATCAATTTGCCCACCATGGGTTGCACCATGAAAAGCAAAAGGGCGCTGGTGAACAGGGTCAAAGTAAACGCCGAAAGTGTTAAAAATGCCGATTTCACGGGAGTGTTCCAGTTGCAGGGTGTGAAAGAAGGGACCTATTTTAAGATCCCAGGTAGGTTGGAATAGTCATCGGTCCATACACCAAAGCCCTTATCGGGATTAAGTGGGGACCACTTTTCGGTCCAAGTTTCGCCGTTTCGTTCAAAAGTGGATTCTTTTTTGGCCAAGGCGGCCAAGGCGCCAAGGGAAGGGGCCATAACCACCCAATTGGTCCCATATTTCACCTCCTCGGCATGCTCAAACCCGCCCTGAATCATCGCTTTCATTCCCACCGCTTCGGCCATATTGCCAAGCACAGGTTCAAAATTCAAATAACGATTGGCAATGTTAATGACCACAATTCCCTCGGGGGTGAGTTTGGATTTGTAGATTTCAAAGGCTTCTTTGGTGAGCAGGTGAACCGGCACAGCATCGGAAGTAAAAGCATCCATGAATATCAGGTCGTATTTGCCATCTTTTGACTGGTTCAGTTTGCGTCTGCCGTCACCCAGTTGGATGTTTATATTCACTCCCCGCCTTATCGCGTCCGGAATAAAAGTGAACAGGTCCTCCCGTTTGGTGGCAATCTCCACAACGGCGGGATCAATCTCAAATAGGTCAAGCGACCAATTGGTTTCCATGTAGGCCGCCAAGGTCCCCGTTCCCACCCCCAAAACACCCACATTTAGGGGTCGTTTTAGGGTCGCGGCTTTTTCTCGCATGGCTTCGAAAAGTTGGCCAATTGCACCTTTATTGTGAAAGTAGGTTACCGTGTCCCGTCGGCGGGCAATCGGTTCGTATGCCTGCATTCCGTGGTTGGTCGTGCCATGGAGCAGTTTGTGATAGAGGGTACCATCCTTTTCCCTTTCGGCGATAATTTGAAAGGTCCCGAAAAAGTTGCGCTCTTCATGGAGGATATCCAATTTTTCGGGGAGTCGATCAAGGATGTGTTCCCGCAAAAAGGCGGTGGGGATCCATTTGGTGATCCAATCTCTTCCTGTTTCCAAGGGAAGGAAATTGATGGCCAAAAGGATTGCTCCGGATGCCAACCCAAAAACAAAGATCAGCCATGTGCAGGCTTGTTGAAGTCGTCGGGAAAGGGCGCCTTGGCCCGCCACCCTAATGACAGGGAGCATCAGGCAGGCCATTACCGCCATGAGTGGATATTCCACCACTCTGTGAAAAAGGACAGGCGCGATGACCGTGTTGAAAATTCCGCCTAACACCCCACCAAAAGACATAGCCAAGTAGAAAAGGGTCAAGTGTTCCACCGAAGGTCGGGTGCGGGCCAACTCGCCGTGGCAAACCATGGAAACAAGGAAAAGCAAAAGCAAATGAACCGATATGATTTCAAGCTCGCTAAGGCCAAGGGACTCCCTTAAAGCCGGGGCAAAAATGGTTCCCAAAATGCCAAACGGAAGGAGGAAAATCATTAAGTTATGCTGGCTGACAAAAGACTTTGAAGCAATCCCCGCCCCCAATAGGGAAATGCCCACAAAGAGGAACTCCACCAAACGCAAAGTGCCCCCCGTGCGCAGGAATTCGCCTAACCAAGTGGGAAAGCCATCGTCAGTAACCGTAAACGCAGAGGAGGGGCCTTTGTAAAGGAATAAGAAATAGGTGGTGATGCCAAGGATAATCGTGCCGGAAAGCCAAAGGGGAATGCGGGAAAAAACCAAAATAAAACTAAGAAGGTAAAGCGTTAGGGGGAGTATCCAAAGCAGAGGAATGGCTGCAATGTCGGTAGTTATGTAGGTAGTCACTCCAAGCATAACGCTTGAAGGGATCATGCCTAAAACGGTCCAGCAGAGGACCTTTGAAAGGGCGATTTTTTCGGAAGGTGCCGCCGGGGTTACCGGGTCATCCTCAGGCTTTAAGGAAGCCATGGCAAACTTGCCTGTCCAAAGGATGAGTCCCGATAAAACAACAAAACCAACCAGCCAGGCGATACCCTGTTCAAAAACCCCTAATTTAGGTTCCACCCAAAAGGGATAAGCAATCAACGCCACCATGCTTCCCAAGTTGCTGGCACCATAAAGAAAGTAAGGATCTTTGGCATCTGGGTGGGTTGTTTTTGAAAACCACCTTTGAAGCAAGGGGGCGGTGGCGGCAACCGCAAAAAAAGGAAAACCGGCCGTAAAGAAAAGCACCACAAGTAACCAAGGAACCGGGCTTGTGGCCTCGGGGGGCAGGAAGATTTTCGCAAGGGGGGCAACATCAAATCGCAGCCCCGCCAGCGGAATTAGGGCCAGCACCAAAACGATGGCATGAATCCGCCACTGTTTTGCAAGGGTAAAGGATTTTCCAAGGAAATGGGCATATCCATACCCTGCAAGCAAAAGGGTCTGAAAAAACATCATGCAGGTATTCCACACCGCAGGCGTGCCTCCCAGCCAAGGAAGGAGGATCTTACCCACCATGGGCTGCACCGCAAATAACAAAAGGGCGCTTGCAAGTAGTGTGAGGGCGAATGACCCTAAGAGCATTAACGGTCGCAAGGGTCGGTCCCCAAATCACAAGGAGAGGGAATTACAAAGTCGTATTATGGGGAACCTTGTCAAAAAGGGTAGGAAATTAATGGTTTATTTCACTTTCCAAATGGGTTGGTCCCAAAAAAGGACCCAAGATTTCCATTCAGGTGTCTGATTCCTAGCGTCCATTTCATCCAAATCTATGAGATAGGTCGTTGCCATAGCATCATTTAGCACCGCCAAAGGTTGATCGCGGGAATCAAGGACAAAAATCGGAACCTTGTTTTGCCCCGGACTCAGAAGTAAATGACCATCGGTTTGCCAAGGTTTCCCACCAGTATTCGGGAGGTCACTTTGACGAATTTGCAAACCTAGGGCCGCATCGAGGCCCTCCAGATTTTTTGCTACCAATTCACTTGGTGTATGGGCATCACGAAATAACCAACAGCGGTGATCAATGATCTCATAGGCCAAACAATAAGGCGGTTTTTGATCGGTTGCCAATTGCAAACAAACTCCCCGTAAACCCATGCGATGGAGTCGGACCAGAGGGCTACCTTCCCCAAGAGGTTTACTGATCCTTTGGGAAAGTCCATCGCCATGGCGATGAAAAATCAAAGCAAGTTTTTCCTTGTGGTAGCCGATTTCCGATAGGATCCGCAACCTTTTGATGCCTTTGGCATGTCTAAGGCGCCGGTACGCTTTGGCCAATGTCCCTGAATGAAATCCAGGTGAAAAAAGCGACAGGAACGACTCACCGTGAGAACCAATTCTAAGGCGTCCTAACCGGTTTGGTCGGTTGGCGGCATAGAGGCGCCAATTTTCCTTAAGTTCCCAAACCATGAATCCAAAAAACCCGGGAACGCCAAAAACAAACAATAGCGAGGTGGTATAGGCCACTGCCTTTTCCAATCCCAATTGTTCCAGTTGCCCGGCGATTGGAACGACCAAAACCAACATGAATTTGTGGCCAATGGTTACGGTCGGAAAATGTTTAATGGGGTTGATTTGGGGTTCGATCAAGACGGTGACCGCAAAGCGGAGGAAACCCAAAATCGGCTGGAAAATGGCTCCAAGTATTCCCTTGAATACCAGCGTGGCACCTTCCGTTTCGGGCTTGGGCCTAAGCCATTCGCTAATACCCAAAAGGACGATTGAAACCCAATCCAACACTTGTCTGGCCAACCAAGCAAGCCATGCCGCCACACGATAAAGCGATTGAATGCCAAATTCGTGCATCCATTCCCCAAACAGATCCCACAACCAAGCATTTGCTCGGATAAAGGGTCGGCTGGCAAAAATGGCCATCAAAATGCCAAATACCAAAATCTGTAGGATTGGGCCAAAACCAATACCGGCTAACCGATTCGCTAACAGCCAATAAACCACGGCGGCAAGCAAGGCTGGTTTAAGCCCCAAGGTCCATAACCAACGAATCGGTGGAAGTTCTAAAAGCGTTCGCACAGTGGGTGTGCGAAAAAAGTCCTTAGGGAGGGTCCAAAAGATAAAGCGAAATCCTTTGGCCAATTGGTAGAAAAAGGACAAGGTAAACCGTTTTACCAGACCGACATGGAACAGACAGAGGAAATAAATAAAGGTGATCGCAAGGAGAGGGGGGCTTCCAAGTACGATTCGTTTTTCCACCTCTCCGTTGTGATTGGCATAGTCCTCAACCGAAGCAAAAACCGGCGTTGTCCAAGAAGTTGTTTCAAAGGTCGGGAGGTGGGCAGCTTCGGTTTCCAATATGGCATCATAAAGGTCCGAATTGCGACCAACAAATCCCGCGAACTTGAGAAGTTCTTCGTGCATATATTGGGGAAATTTCCACAGAACAATTGTCATCAAAAAGGGCAGGATTGCCCAAAGCAGCACCAAGCGTCCCGTATTGGTCGCATAAAAAAGCGAACTTAATGCTTCCAACCCGGTGGTGTAAAACTCCCCTGGTCGATACGCCCCGGGGATCCGCCGTGCCATAGCTTTATCCAATTTGCGTAAAGGATCTCCCTGCCACCAACCGGAAACACCCGTCAAATCGGGCAATTTTAACTCATTCCGGGCCAAAATGTCGCGAAGGTCCCCAAAAGAAAGCTGCCTTGACTGCAATAGGCGTTCCACCATGTCTTCGATAATCGCATCTCGTGCGGCTTTTTCCACAAGATGGGTGGGGGCAAAGGAGGCTTCCTCCATGGCCTCTTGAAACTGAGGGGAAAAAGTATCTCGGATTTGTTTTTCCAATTGATGGACGGAGGCTTCTAGATTGGTGATGATTGCCCCGATGACGGTCTCTTCAAGATCCGAGCGGAGAATCAAAAGCCTTGCCTTGAGAAGGGAACTTCTTGCTGAAAGCAATTCCACCCCGGGCAAGCTTTTTCTGATTGGGGCTTTGCCTAAGGAAATAAGCCAGCTCCAAGGACGCAGTTCACTCGGTTTTTGGGTTAGAATTACTCTTGCATCAAACACGGCATGAAGGGCTTGATATTCCGGCCCGTCTGTGGTCTTTTGATTTGCGGCCACATCAAGCCAATGCAGGGCCCAATCGGGAACCGCACCACCCACCTCAAATAGACCATCACCACCAAGGGTTTGGGCAAGATGTTTCCAGGCGGCTTTTTGCATCCGGCCCCGTGACCTGGTCGGTTCAACAAGGGCGGCGTCCAAATAAGTCAAACAAGCTTCAAAGTTCCGCCCCTCCGCCTCATGGCGCTTGGCGGTTCGAATGCAAAGGTCGTATTCCCGACCATCAAATTCTCGATCGGCGGGAACAAATGTTTTTTCGGGCACAAGGGCCCGAAGTGTTGCCGGGTGGATGGCGCCCTCAGGTCGGCTGGCTGCCAGGTGATCTCGGGGACTGCCAACAAGTGTCAACAAATCTTGGATCCGACCCGGTTCAAGGAGAGGAAACCAATCGCCAACTCGATCCGTTTCAAAAACCAAAAGTTCCAAAACAACCGACAGAAACTCCTCCAACACATGGCCTGTTTCGGCATCTGGGGCGATGAGGTTTTCTTCCAACAAAACGGTTCGGATCTCCCGGTATTCCATCCAGCCCAAACGGTCTACCCAGTCACCAGCGCGGGCATCATCCCAAACGCCCGCAATTTTGGCACGATGAACCGCCGCATGAATCCTGCCATGAAACAAATTCCGCCACAGCCATGTGAGGGCCTGATTACGGTCCCAAGAGCGCGTTTGGGCTACCGCGGGTTGGGCAATAAGCAACACGGTTTGATCAGGGCCACCGGGCGAAGGGAGTTCTTCAGGGGCAAAAACGCCCATATTGGAGAGGCTGGCATAGGGAATCAGATAGATTTCCGAATGAGGAAGGTTCCAGGCCAACCCCGGATAACCCAAATGCGCCTGAAGTATATTTCGCAAAAGTTGCCGGGAGACAATTCGAGCCGAAGGTACAGTCTTTGTCGCAAGCGTTCCAAGTTCTTCCACCGACCAGGTCATCCTGAATACCCCAATGCCTGATCTATTGTTACCACGGTTATCCTAGGATTTTCCTTTACTTCCGGCCTATTCCTCATCGGGTTGGACAGAGTTTGGCGCATCCCCACTCAGTGCGGCATGAAGCTTTTCCGCATGACTGCCGTTCATCCAGCGACCCAAATCCACGAGTTGGCATTTTTTCGAACAAAAGGGAAAGGATGGCCATTCCGCCCCATGGGTAGAAGACCCAGGCATGGGTTTTTCACAAATCGGACAAAAAGGTTTTTTGGGCATGGTTGCCATACCTTGGGTTTTGGTCCAAGAGAATTAGTCTTTGGACTTCTTGGAGGGAGAAGCTTTGGGAGCGGGGGTTGATTCCTTGGCGGGTGCCGTCCCCTCTTTGGATGTTGTCGGGGCGGTGGAAGATTCATTCTTGGGGGCTGTATCCGCCTTGGCCGCCGTGTTATAGGAATCGGTTCGGTAGTCCGTTTCGTAAAATCCGCTGCCCTTAAAGAGAATGGCCGCTCCGGTCCCAAGAAGCCTTTGCAGTTTGTTCTTTTTGCATTTGGGGCACTTTTTCAGGGTTGCTTCGCTGAAGGACTGGAATTCATCAAAGCGATGGGCGCAGGCGGAACACAAATATTCATAGGTTGGCATCGAAACTGTTCCTTATTCCCAAGGCAAGTGAAACGCATTCCATCAGAGATTAGCTGCTTATGATGACTTTTGCAGGACGCAAAACCCTGTCATGAAGCAACCAACCTTGTTCGAAAGCCTGGAGGACCATTTGCGAGGGATGGTCGGGACTGGCTATTTGGGTTACCGCTTCGTGATGGTTTGGATCAAAGGGTTTGCCGACGCATTCCATTCGACTGAGGCCATGGCGTTTTAATAGCTCGACAAATTGGCCCATAACCAAACGGACCCCTTGGGTCAGGGCGCTGTTGTCGCCCGCTTGTGCGGCGGCCTCAAGGGCCCGCTCCAAGTTATCAAGGACGGGAAGCAAATCCGAGGCCAAAGGCAATTGGGCATAACGGCGCTCTTGTTGAAGGTCGCGCTGCTGTCGCTTTTGATAATTCTCAAATTCTGCCCGGACCCCTTTGGCCAGAGCCAGATATTCGTCACGGATTTTTTCCGTTTCGGCCAATTTATGTTTGAGGCCTTCGATCTCAATTCCTTCGGAAAATACTATATCCGCGGGTTGATCTTGTGGTTCTTGTTCACTCATGGCACATTGGCCCTCCTAATTGGGCGCCTATTCCGCTTTGGTGGAATCCGCTGATCCCGCGAAAAAATTCCGGATCTTTTCAAAGAAACTCTTGGTTTGGGATTGGGGATGATTATCTTCGAGGTCTTTTAATTCCTTGAAAAGCTCTTGCTGTTTGGTGGTCAATTTGCGGGGAGTTTCCAACCGCATTTGCACCAACAGGTCACCAGGTCGGCCCCCTCGCAAATTGGGCATTCCCCTTCCGGGAACCCGGAGGACCTCCATGGATTGTAACCCCGCAGGGATATTTAGTTTTACTGGATCACCAATAATGCAGGGAAGCTCAAGGCTGTCCCCAAGGGCGGCCTGAGCAAAGGAAAAAGGAACTTCGCAAATCAAATCGGTTCCGTTTCGTTGATAGAAAGGGTGTTTCCGAACCCGAATGAGGACATACAAGTCCCCTGGCGCCCCTCTAGCAGGGCCAGCCTCTCCGTAACCTGTCAACCGAAGGGTTACTCCATCATCCACCCCGGCTGGGATCTTGACCTCCACCTCTTGTTGAACGGGCCGTGTCCCCTTGCCGCCGCAATTTTTGCACGGGTCCGCAATGGTTTGGCCCGCTCCACCACAAGCAGGACAGGCTCGTTGGATCCGAAAAAAGCCTTGACCTTGAAGGACAGCGCCTTGGCCATCACACTTTCGGCATTTGGTTTTTTTGCTGCCCGGTTTACAGCCCGAACCAGAGCAATCACCACACGATTCACTTCTGGGAACTTTGATCTTTCGGGTGATTCCTTTGGCGGCCTCTGCCAGATCAATCAGGGTTTCGATCTGGAGGTCTTCGCCGGAATTGCGCTGTTGTCGCCCGCCCGAACCCCCAAAGAGGTCGTTGAAAATGTCGAAAATACTTCCCTGGCCACCGGATCTATCCGCGGTTTCAGAGGCCTCGATTCCAGGAAAGCCATAGCGATCGTATCGTTTTCTTTTGTCCTGATCCCTTAGGACCTCGTAGGCTTCGTTCACTTCACGAAAACGGGCCTCGGCATCCGGGTTGCCCGCGTTGCGATCGGGGTGCCACTGCATGGCCAATTTGCGAAATGACAATTTGATTTTTTCATCATCAACCCCCTTTTCAATTTCGAGGATTTCGTAATAGCAGCGTCTATTGGCCATCTCAACGGATCCGTACTTTCCATAAGTCTAAACGAAAAAGGACGAACGGAAGGGATATTTGGCCCGACTCGTTCGTCCTTTGGAAGTCCCCCGACGATTCTTAGCGAACCGCTCCGACAACTTTGGTGGCGTGGTCGTCCTCGTCGATCTTGGTGATCATTACTTCGGTGGTGAGCATTAGCCCTGCAATGCTTGTCGCATTGGAAAGGGCTTGTTTGGTTACCCGGGTCGGATCAATGACTCCCGCCTTGAAGAGGTCTTCATACTTCTTCGAGACTGCATTGAAACCAAACTGGGGACCCTTTTCACCAACAGACCGAATTTCTTCAATCACCACGGCGCCATCAAGGCCCGAGTTTTCGGCGATGGTCCGGGCGGGTTTTTCCAAGGCGCGGTAAACGATTTCCGCACCGACCTTTTCGTCTTCGTGCAGCTTCTTTATCAAGTCGGCAACGGCCTTTTGGCAGCGAAGCAACGCGACACCACCACCCGGAACAATGCCATCGGCAATGGCGGCGCGGGAGGCATGCAGGGCATCTTCAACGCGGCCCTTGGTCTGTTTCATCTCGGCTTCGGTGGTTCCACCGACGCGAATGATGGCAACCCCGCCTGTCAGCTTGGCAAGGCGTTCGGTGAACTTTTCCTTGTCATAGTCCGACTCGGTTTGGTCCATCTGTTTGCGGATCTGGGAAATCCTCTTTTGGATGCCGTCCTTGCGGGCCGCATCCATCTTGCTCACCACAATGGTGCTGGCTTCCCGCTCCACGGTGACCTTTTCGGCCGTGCCCAAATGTTCAAGGGTTACATTCTCGATTTTGATACCGAGGTCTTCGCTGATAAAAGTTCCACCGGTAAGAATCGCAATGTCACCAAGAATGGCGCGCCGACGATCGCCAAACCCGGGTGCTTTGATCGCCACGACTTTGAAAACACCGCGCATTTTGTTGATAACCAAGGCGGCAAGCGCCTCGCTTTCAACATCTTCCGCGATAATGACGAGTTCTCGGCCAGCTTGGGCGACCTGCTCAAGCATGGGAACCATTTCACGGACATTGTTGAGCTTCTTCTCATAGATCAAGATGAGAGGATTGTCCATCTTGGCGCTCATGTCCTCTGGATCGTTGATGAAGTAAGGAGAGATGTAGCCTTTATCGAACTGCATGCCCTCGACGAGTTCAAGCGTGGTCTCGGAGGTTTTTCCCTCTTCAACCGTGATGACTCCGTCTTTGCCTACCTTTTGGAAGGCCTCGGCCATCATGTCGCCGATTTTGCGATCATTATTGGCGCTGATCGAGGCGACCTGAGCCACCTCTTCGGTGGAGGACATGGGTTTGGAGAGTTTGGTGAGTTCTTCAACCACTTTCTCCACGGCCTTGTCGATACCTTTTTTCACCGCCATCGGGTTGGCGCCCGAGGTAATGTTGCGAAGGCCTTCTTGGTACACGGCCAAACCGAGGATGGTTGCCGTGGTGGTGCCGTCACCCGCCTTGTCGGAGGTTTTTTGCGCCACGGCGTTGATCAACTTGGCACCCATGTTCTCGAAGGGGTCGGCAAGGTCGATTTCCTTGGAAACTGTCACGCCGTCCTTGGTGACCGTTGGTCCGCCAAAGCTCTTGTCGATGATCACATTTCGGCCGGTGGGCCCAAGGGTGAGCCCAACCGCATGGGCCAACTTCTCGGCACCTGCCAAGAGCTTTTTCCGGGCATCATCCGAGTAAAGCAACTGCTTCGCCATCTGGTATCTCCTTCAAATGAATGGGGGTTAGCCTAGGTGTTACTTGCTTGATACCAAGCGGGCCAAAATGTCGGACTCGCGTAGTATTTTGTATTCCTTGCCATTGATTAGGACATCGCTGCCCGCATAACGGCCATAAACCACTTCATCGCCTGCCTTGACGGAAAGAGCGGTTACGGTGCCATCATCATGGCGCTTGCCTTGACCCACGGCAACAACCGAGCCCCTTTGGGGTTTTTGCTTGGCATTATCGGGAAGCAAAATGCCGCCAGAGGTTTTTTCCTCGGCTTCAAGTTGCTCCACAACCACACGGTCATCGAGGGGACGAATCGAAACAGGTTTCTCTTTTGCCATGACCTTAATCTCCAAAAACAACTTAAAAAACGGAAGAAATTCAAAAAGGGAGAGCCCAACCCTTTGCTGGGCTCCCAAGGGGAATTACATTCCCATGCCGCCCATGCCGCCCATGCCAGGCATGCCGCCACCCATTCCGCCCATGCCGCCCATGCCTTCGTCACCATGATGGTGATGGCCTTCCCCTTCGGGTTTCTTCTTTTCGGGAATGTCAGCAATCAGGGATTCTGTGGTCAACAGCAAACAGGCAACCGAGGTACCGTTTTCCAAGGCGCTGCGGGTTACTTTTACGGGGTCGATAATCCCGGCTTTGCGAAGGTCTCGGTATTCGCCAAGGTCCGCGTCAAATCCAAAAGACTTGTCTTTTTCCTTGTAGATCCGGTTGACCACAACGGCGCCATCATGACCAGCGTTTTCCGCAATCATGCGGCAAGGGTATTCCAAAACCTTCTTGAGAAGGTTAACCCCGGCCATTTCATCACCATTGAGTTCGCTTTTGGAAAGGAAAAGTTCGGGCTTTTCAAGAGCCTTGCGGCCATTGAGCAAAGCGACGCCGCCGCCAGGAACGATCCCCTCGGCAAGAGCCGCGCGGGTTGCATGAAGGGCATCGTCGTAAAGAGCTTTGCGCTCTTTCATTTCGGTTTCTGTCGCCGCGCCCACTTTAACTTGGGCCACGCCACCGGCCAGCTTGGCGAGTCGCTCTTGGAGCTTCTCTTTGTCATAGTCGCTGTCGGTTTTTTCCATTTCGCGACGAATCAATTCACATCGCCCGGCGACGGCTTTTTTATCGCCAGCCCCTTCGGTGATGGTGGTGTTTTCAGAGTCGATGCGAACCTTTTTGGCCCGGCCAAGGTCGGTCAACTTGATATTCTCAATGGTGACGCCAAGGTCCTTGAAAATGGCTTTTCCACCCGTGAGGGTGGCAATGTCTTCAAGCATGGCTTTGCGACGATCGCCGTA
Organism: Gemmataceae bacterium; assembly: GCA_009691815.1. Lineage (GTDB taxonomy): Bacteria > Planctomycetota > Planctomycetia > Gemmatales > Gemmataceae > SYLG01. Next base: position 30,797 of record SIAL01000001.1, read on the forward strand.
GCCCGGAGCTTTGACTGCCGCAACATTAAGAACACCTCGAATCTTGTTCAACACAAGGACGGCAAGGGCTTCGCCTTCGATGTCTTCGGCAATGATAAGAAGGGGTGCGTTCTTTTTGGCAATCATTTCCAGAAGGGGAATCAGCGTCTTTGCCGAGCTGATTTTCTCTTCGTGGATGAGAATGAGAGGGTTTTCGAAAATGACGCTGACATCTTCTTGATTGTTGACAAAGTTAGGGCTCAGGTAGCCACGATCAAACTGCATACCCTGAACCACAACAACTTCCGTGTCGGCGGTTTTACCTTCTTCGATGGTGATTACGCCGTTGGTTGCACCAACCTTGTCCATGGCTTCGGAAAGCTTCTTGCCAATTTCGGAATTGCCATTGGAGGCAATGGTGGCTACTTCGGTAATCGACTTCCTATCTTTTGGGTCGATCTTTTCGGCAATCTTATGGAGTTCGGCAACTACCGCAGTTACCCCTTTTTGAACGCCACGGGTCAGGGCCATCGGATCATGTCCGGCGGCGATCATTTTGAGGCCTTCACGGAAAACAGCTTCGGCAATTACTGTTGCCGTGGTGGTGCCATCACCGGCCACATCACTTGTTTTGCTGGCGGCTTCCTTGATGAGTTGGGCCCCCATGTTTTCAAAGGGATCCTTCAATTCAATTTCTTCGGCAACCGTCACGCCGTCTTTGGTAACGGTTGGGCTACCCCAGCCTTTGTCAAGAACCGCATTGCGACCACGGGGCCCCAGGGTGCAACGAACCGCCCGAGCCAACTTGCTGGCACCTGCCAAAAGTTTCTGCCTCGCGTCGTCGCTGTAAAGCATCTGCTTTGCGCCCATTCGAATCTCCTTGAGTTATCCAAACCTTGCGAAAAATCCGTGAACCATGGGGCGGGTCTTTTCTACCCAAAACGCCATCGGCGCACCCCTTTGTTAATCAATACTTAAGCAACCCCTGTGCCGACCGGTGAAAAAGCCGCAAACCATTGGCGCAAATAAGACTTATGTCGCCTTTTCTGCAGCTCATCCCTTCCAAATGTCATGTCAAACTGGCAGAAAACTCGTGGAAGGGAACCCTTTTGGCAAACAAAAAGGCCCCGGCTTTACCCGGGGCCTTAAAACAGATTCTTGCCGCGATTTATGGATCAATCCCGACTCTGGAAACTCATCAAAATCCGGAAAATGTAATAGAAAAGGGTTACTGCCGAGCTAAACAGCATCAAAGCCGCCGCCACATACATATCCGAGGGAAACCGGTGCATCACCTCGGAGGTTTGATAAAGGATGCAGGCGGACAAAAGGCCAACCATGGCAAAGCTGAACCAAACTCCAAGCGAAAGGTTAAACATAATCGCGCAAATGATCAGGCCAAGGGCCAAGAACGAACCCATCGAGATGGCTGTCTTAAGAAAACTGTAATCGGTACCTGTTGTGATCACTGCGGCGCTTAGCCCACCAAACACGCAAAGGGACAAAATGCCCGCGGATTGGGTCAACCCCAGCATCTTTTCATGGCCCAGAGTCATTTCCGCATAAAAGAACATGGGTAGAAGCAAAAGGGCTTCCATCGCGATAAACAGGCCCAGTCCAAAATATTGGAGGGCTTGGCTGACCCTTTGTGCCGCAATGGTTTGAGCCACCCAGCTGATGGCCATGAATCCCAAGAAGATTCCCAACATACCAAAAGGACTTTTACCCAAAAAGCCAAACACTTGTTCTGAGGTCAAGGTTTGCAGCAAAAAGGCTTCCAAAGCCACCAAGGCTAGGAGCGACCCTGCCAAAAGGGAGTAGGTTTTCCGCAAAAAGGTGGCTCGTTCGGCCGTAGCCGATTGGGCGGCAACCTCAAATCCTTCATTCTCATAACCGTAAGACATCGGGCACCTCCTTTGGATTGTATCCCACTCATCATTTCCTATTTTACAGCTTTCGGCAAGGGCAAAGGGTTCGGAAGCCTAGACAAATTGGGAATCACAAGAAACCGGTTGCCTAAAGATTCTAATCGAAGACCCCACTCCGCCTTGGTAAATCCAAACAAAGTCGCGTAAAGTTTGCCATTCCCGCCGCCGCCCACCCGTAATGGCTGGCTATTGGTCCAAGAAACTTCCAATACGGCCTCGCCGCTGATTTTTGCATCAACAGGAACCAGTTTCCAAATGGTGGAATCGCCCCAACTCTGGGGCAATGATTTCAGGGAAAAGGCTTCCACCCCCACATTGAGGTCAAGCGACTGCACATCTTCCCCAAAATGAAAATCCCCTTTGGTGAGCTTTATTTTTCCGCCAAATGCCTTCCCCTCGAGTTTGTCAAAGGTGACCTTCCCCTTTTCCACAAGAACATGCCCCTTGGCATCCTGTACCTGAAGTTGAATAGCAGGAATAGTAACCTCGACAATTGTGGGTTCCACTTCAACCCGGTAATCGACGGGTGCTTGGCCAATGGCAAGATCCAAAACCAAGGGTGTTTTGCCTGTTAGTTGGACCGATTCCCAAACGGATTGGGGCACGAAAGGAATCGAATGGAGCTTGTCCAAGGTAACCGGAATCGTCCCCGTTTCCAGATGAATGGTCAACGAAAACGCAGGCATGAGGGTTAAATAGCCTTTGAGTTTGGGGTTTCCCCATTCCTGATCTTGGGAGGTAAGGTCAATTTGGTACCCTGTTTTATCGGGCAAAAGCTGGCCCGCTATTTGGCGAATCTCCAACGGGGGATGTCCTTCTTGCACCAGTCGAAATACCGCATCTTCGACCCGTACCATGGGGAGGTTGCCGGTGGCCCCTTCCGGCCCAGTGATCGGAAATTGGGTCAAAAGTTTGCCGGTTGGATCAAATGCGATTTCCAACTCTGCCCCGGAGGCATCCAAACAGAGGTTTTCGGTTCCCGAGACGATCGCTTGCCACAATCCAAGGTCGACGCTCACCCGTTTTGATTTGACCCAGGGTTTTGCGTTTTCAAAGGCCTTTAATTCCACACCCTCCACCACGCTTGGTCCCATCCAGGACAGGGTGGTGGATTGGGCCATAAACACCTGTTTCGTGGCTTTGGAAATCTGTTGACAAAGGAAAACCAAAGGCAGGATTAAAGGCAGGAAAAACAGACCAAGCCCCAGAAACCCTCCCGGGACCAAGGTGTAAATAAACCGTTTCGCTGTCCGTTTTCTGCTCATTCCGCTGTCCGTGACCCTTTTCTCATCCTATCCCACTTGCATAAACCATGGATAGGACAAAACACTGATGGGGAAAACGAACCATGATTACCGTGCGTTGGTTGGGTCACAGCTCCTTTCACATAAAGACTCCCGAATCCTCCCTCCTTATCGACCCCTTTTTCACGGGCAACCCCAAGGCACCCAAGGATGCCATGGACATTCGTGCGGATTACATTTTGGTTTCCCATGGTCATGGCGATCATGTTGGGGATGCTTTGGAACTTGCCCGCCGGGACAACGCCACCCTCATCAGCAATTATGAGATTGCCTGTTGGTTTGAAGCCAAGGGAATAAAGGCTCACGGTATGCAGCACGGGGGCGGTCATGCCTTTCCTTTTGGTCGATGTAAGCTCACCTTGGCTTTTCATGGGTCCGCCTTGCCGGATGGCTCAAACGGAGGAAATCCCGCTGGGTTTCTCCTCACCTTCAATAATGGAAAAACCTTCTACGACGCCGCCGATACAGCCCTCTTTGGGGATATGCGCCTCATTGGCGATGAAGGGATCGATCTTGCCGCTTTGCCCATCGGTGACAACTACACCATGGGCCCTGCCGACTCTCTACGGGCGGTGGGTTTTTTGCGCCCAAAGCAAGTCTTTCCCATTCACTACAACACCTTTCCCATCATCGAGCAAGATGCCCATGAATGGGCCAGAAATGTTCGATCCCAGACGACCGCCCAAGCGCTTGTTTTGGAACCCGGGGCCGTAATCGAACTTTAGGTAAAGGCTATTCGGACAGCCAATCCAGAAGGGAGTCCGATCGGGTCAGGGCTTCCAAGGCGGTGTTTCCAAGCACATTGACATGGCCTAGTTTTCGCCCATTGCGCGGGCTCTTTCCATAAAGGTGTAGCCGTACTCCCGGGTTTGCCAGCCAATCCTCCGCTGGGCGGTGGGACCCGATCAGGTTGAGCATTACCGTAAAATGACAGGCGTCCGTCAGCCCAAGGGGCCAGCCCAAAACGGCCCGAACATGATTTTCAAACTGGCTTGTTTTTGCTCCATCCATCGTCCAATGCCCGGTATTGTGAACCCTAGGGGCCATTTCGTTGGCCACCAGAGACTCACCCATTTGGAACCATTCGATGGCCAGCACCCCTACATAATCCAACGCCTCCATGACCTTTTCCATGGCTTGTCTGGATTGCTTTTCCAAGGGATGATTTGGCCCAATTCCCGGCGCGGGGGCGATGGTTTTATGCAAAATCCCATTGCGGTGAAAGTTTTCCACCAAGGGGTAATGGCGAATTTCCCCCTTTGTCGATCGCACCGAAACTTGAGAAAGCTCGCGATCAAAAGGAACCAGCCCTTCAAGAATCAAAGGCTGGCTTCCCAGTGTTTCCCAGCCATTGGCCACTTCCAAAGCCGAGTTGAGGCGCATTTGTCCCTTGCCATCGTAACCGAAGCGGCGCGTTTTGAGGATTGCCGGAAGGCCGATGGTCCGGGCCGCCTGCTGCAAATCTTCTAGGGATTGCACCGAGGCAAAAGGCGCGGTGGAAATCAAAAGCGATTGGAAAAACTCCTTTTCCACCACCCGGTCTTGGCTCTTTTCAAGGGCCTTTAATCCCGGGTAAACGGGCACATGTTTCGATAGCTGTTCGATGGCGGGGAGAGGCACATTTTCAAACTCAAATGTGGCGCAATCGAGGCCCTCGGCAAATCGTTCAAGGGTCTCGGCATGATCCAACGGGCCCAAAACCAATGGGGAAACATGGCCGGCAGGGGCCTCCTCCGCGCCATCCAGAATGCGAAACTGTAATCCAAGTGGATATCCAGAAAGTGCAAGCATTCTGCCCAGTTGGCCCCCTCCGATAATCCCCATGCGTTTTGCCAAAATGACCGTCCTTTAATGCAATTCGATTCAGCCTCATTCTACTGTTTTCCGCCCCCATGGTCAGGGCTAGGGGAAGGTTCCTTCTCCCTTGTGAAACGCCGGTTTCAGGGTGGGACAAGCCCGTTCCCCTAGAATGATAAATGGATTCCAATAGGCAATAACCCCCGACTGACATGACCGATTCCTTTCCCAGACGCCGTTCACTCACCCATGTGGGGGGTGCCATTGAAACGGCAGGGGACGCCGCCGATGCCAAGGCCTTGGCCCACGCCATGGATGTCAATCCCTCCAACGAGGGTGACTCTGGTTCCAACGACAATGCAACTCGCAACCATGTCCACGGTTTCCACACCTATCCCGCCCGAATGCACCCGGTTACCGCTTCTCGGTTGGTGGAAGCTTTTTGCCCCCTAGGCGGCCGGATCCTTGACCCCTTTTGCGGGTCGGGTACGGTTCTGGTGGAGGCAATGATTCAGGGGCGCACCGCCTTTGGGGTCGATCTTAATCCCTTGGCGGTGCTGTTGTCCTCGTGCAAAACCAAAAACCGGGATCCGGAACATTTGTCGGAAATGGTCGCCGAGGCTGCACAATGCGCCGCAATTGCCGATGAACGCCGCAAGGCTCGCACCAAGCCTTCCCGCCGCTATCCCCGGCTGGATGCCGAGCTATTCGAACCCCATGTCCTCATGGAACTGGATTCGCTCCGTCACGCCATCCATGAACGACGAAAAACCCCTGTGGGGCCAGATTTGGCTCTGGTATTATCCTCCCTTTTGATCAAATGTTCCAACAGGGTGGGGGATACATCGAACAACACCACCCCCCGTAAACTGGCCCCCGGGTTTCCCGCGAAAATCTTTGTCCAAAAGGCCGAAGAATGGGCCTTGCGGTTGGCCGATTTTGCCTCCTTGTTGCCGGGTGACCCTGTACCCGAGGCCACCGTCCTCCAAGGGGATGCCACCAAACTTGCAATGCTCGATTTAGACCCCGTGAATGCTATTGTTACCTCGCCCCCTTATGCGGCCACCTATGACTATTTTGAACATCATGATGTCCGGCTCCGGTGGTTGGGAATGGATGCGATTTCTTTCCAAAGAGGCGAATTGGGATCTCGAACGACCTATCAAAAACTCTATCCCAACTCTGCCAAACGCCTTTGGTCCGAGGAGCTTGGTCAATTCCTTGTTTCTGCGGGGGGTTTGTTGAAAAAAGGCGGGGCCTTGGTGATGGTTCTTGCCGATTCTTCGGTGGGTAATATCGCTCTTCGTGCGGATGAAATCGTGGCGGAAATCGCACGAGACTGCGGTTTCCTTCCCACCGCCAAGGCCTCTCAGGCAAGGCCCCATTTTCATGGACCGGGGCAAGAGGCTTTTTTCAAACGACCTCGGGCGGAACAT